>CAILBQ010000391.1 GCA_903832475.1 uncultured Acidobacteriota bacterium
CTAAGAGTTCTCCTAGAATAGCGCGTTTTTCCTCAGGCGCCTAACCAAATTGTTGCGCCACCGCTTCCACTTTTGTGCTAACGACGGGCCCGCTTCTTTCCTCTACCGTTGAACCCAGATCTAGCGAATATTCGGGCACTTTTCCGTGAAGGGATTGCACATGGGAATCGGGCCGCCGCCCGGAACTCCCGCCACTTGGGTCATAGCCGACTGTTGAACGTGTAGGGAGGAGTTACCAGCGACTGCGGCAGCGACGAAAAGCACAAAGGCGAAGATGCGAATGGAAAGCTTCATAAATAAGGTTTCTCCTAGATTGCCGGGCCCCGTTTCGTGGGCATCCGTTGTCTAAGAGATAGGCCTTGCACGACTTTAAGTCCAGCTTATTCAACGTAATTAGTATATATACAACATCCAAATTACTGTGGGCACTATGACTTTCGTACTCTAAGCGCCTCCCCAAAATGTGCCAATTGACTTGCGCGGTGGGCTCGCTTAGGGTACTGCATTGACCGCCTCGTACGGTACCCCAACTTCCTCGAAGAAATCCCAGACATGGTAAAATTAACTTATGGGAAAGCCTGAAAACGGCAGGCATTGAGCCAATTTTTGCCAACGATACGAGGCTCTTCCAGTCGCCCCTCGCAGGACTTGCCGACCTTCTCCTCGGGAACGCTTCAGAAACGAAAACGGATTTGGCCACCCACCCAGAATTTCGGCTACCTCACGAGCGCGCAGAAATCAGCCTATGTCGACAAAAAATCTTTTTGATGCCTCTTCTTCCGGTGCAACCCCTGCCAATAGTGGCACTTACACGAGCGATAACATCAAGATTCTGGAAGGGTTAGAGGCGGTTCGCCTGCGCCCTGCCATGTACATCGGCTCTACCGGCGAGATGGGCCTGCACCACCTGGTTTACGAGGTAGTCGACAACTCGGTCGACGAAGCCCTCGCCGGGTTCGCGACCGGAATTGAAGTCGTCATCCACTTCGATAACTCAGTCACCGTCATCGACGATGGACGCGGTATCCCTGTCGACATGAAGACGCTTCCCAACGGGGAGCAGATGCCGGCCGTGCAAGTCGTGCTTACCAAGCTGCACGCCGGTGGCAAATTTGATTCCTCCACATATAAAGTTTCCGGAGGCCTCCACGGTGTCGGCGTGAGCTGCGTCAACGCCCTTTCCCAGGAATTCAACGTTGAGATCTGGCGCGAAGGCTTCACCTACGAGCAGGATTATTCCTGCGGCGACCCCATCAGCCCCGTTCGCCAGACCGGTACCAGCAAGCGTCGTGGCACCAAGGTCCACTTCCTGCCGGACCGCACCATCTTTACGGTCACGGAGTTCAACTACGATACCCTCGCCCAGCGACTGCGCGAACTCGCCTTCCTGAATAAGGGCCTGCAAATCACGCTGACCGACGAACGCACCGTCGACGCCAAGACCGGCGAGGCCAAGCGCACCGAATTCCGCTACGCCGGCGGAATCTCGGAATTCATCAAACACCTCAATAAGGGCAAGGGCCTGCTGCACGAGAAGCCGATCAGCATGGAAGCCACCCGCGACAACGTCGAAATCGACATCGCCCTGCAGTACAACGACACCTACACCGACACGATTTTCAGCTTTGCCAACAACATCAACACCGTCGATGGCGGCAGCCATCTTTCCGGCTTCCGCAGCGCGCTGACGCGCACCATCAATGCCATCGGCCAGCAGATGGGCCTCTTCAAGGACCTCAAAGAGAACCTTTCCGGAGACGATGTCCGCGAGGGCCTGGTCGCCGTCGTCAGCGTCAAGCTCTCCCAGCCCCAGTTTGAAGGCCAGACCAAGGGCAAGCTCAACTCGGACATCGCCGGCATTGTCCAGGCTTTCGTCAATGAGCGGCTCGGCGCATTCCTCGAACAAAACCCGCCTATCGCCAAGAAAATCATTGCCAAGGCGATCGACGCCGCTCGCGCCCGCGAGGCCGCTCGCAAGGCCCGCGACATTACCCGCAAGGGCGCTCTCGGCGGCGGAGGTCTACCCGGTAAACTCGCCGACTGCTCCGAGCGCAATCCCGAACGATGCGAACTCTACCTCGTCGAGGGTGAGTCGGCCGGCGGCACCGCCAAACAGGGCCGCGATCGCCGCTTCCAGGCCATCCTTCCCTTGAAGGGCAAGATTCTCAACGTCGAAAAAGCCCGCTACGACAAGATGCTCGGCCACGAAGAAATCCGCGCCATGATTACCGCGCTCGGCTGCGGCATCGGCAAAGACGACTTCGACCCCACCAAGTTGCGCTACGGCAAGCTCATCCTGATGACCGACGCCGACGTCGACGGCTCCCACATCCGCACCCTGCTGCTCACCTTCTTCTTCCGCCACATGACGGAGCTGATCAAGCGCGGTCACGTCTACATCGCCCAGCCGCCACTCTACAAAATCAAGAAGGGCCGCTTCGAGCAGTACATCAAGAACGACGCCGAGTTCCTCAAAGTCATGGTCAAGCGCGCCTCCGAAGGCTACTCGCTCCGCCACGGCGAAAACGCTGCGCCCATCGAGGAGGCCACACGCGCGCAGTTCATGAGCAACCTCGGCGAATATCTCGGCTTCATGGAAAAGGTCGACAAGCGGATCCGCAACGAGCGCGTCACCGAGATGCTGGCCAAAGCGGAACTCACCAAACGTACCGACTTTGTTTCCGCCGAAGATGGCGCGCCCCCGGCGAAGCTGGTAAAACTCCGAGCAGATCTCGAACCCCTTGTCGAAGAATTCCAGTTCCGTTCCCTCGGTCAGCTTGAGCGCGACGAAGAGCACCAGACCTGGTCGGTCAGCTTCACCGATGCGCAAGCAGCTGTCCGCACCATCGACTGGGCCCTCGCAGGCAGCGCCGAGTTCCGCCAGATGATGACGAAGTATGCCCTCATCAAGGATCAAATCGAGCCGCCATTCCTGATCGAGTACAACACGAAGACCGTTGCGGAAGTGGCTGAAGACGATGCTGAAGATGCGGCAGAAGCTGCCGAAGCCACGATCGCCAAGCCCGCGAAAAAAGCCGTCCGCGGCCATCGCGAACCCGTGGAAAAGGCAACCGCCAAAGAGCTCTTCGAGTTCGTCGTGGAGCAAGGGAAGCGCGATTACCAGGTGCAGCGCTACAAGGGCCTCGGCGAAATGACCGCTCCGCAGCTCTGGGAAACCACGATGGACCCTGCCGCCCGCACCCTCTTGCAGGTGAAGCTGGAAGACATCGCCGAGACCGAACACATCTTCACCACCCTGATGGGTGAGGATGTTGAAGCTCGTCGCAAATTCATCGAAGACAACGCCCTGGACGTCAAGAATCTGGATATTTAGCCAGCCTGAACGGGAAAGCTTCGCCAGCGCGGAGCTTTCCAGCCATACCTGCCAAAGGTGCCAATAGCATCGATCTATCGATAGCGCCCACGAAGTGTCATCCCACTTTCAGGCTAAGGTTACCTGACGCAAATGTCCGCATTCCGTTACTTTCGTTCATTAAAGAAGGGTGGGATTGTAGTACGGTAGTAACGTAACCATCGATGATTTTGCGTCCCACCAAATCGACCCCAGCATTTGCGCGCCTCTTCCCCTTCGTTGAGACTTCCGCCTTTGTGCGGTACGGCATTGCAGCCGTCATTGTATCCACCATTCTATACATCTCATTTCACTTTATCCCCATCATTAAAAATGACTTAAGGGTCCTGGACCACGGATTTGCAGCCGATAACCGATTGCTTGGCGAAGAGCACCAACTGCTTCTCGAAATGCAAGACAATCACGCCATCTTCCTTCAAACTCTTTTGTACGCCGTTGGGTCGGCTCCTCGCGAGCACAATCTCGACTCTTTGCATGAGTCAGATCACACCATTGCTGTAACACAAGACTCGCTGGCCACTCAAAGAACAGGGGAGGCGGCGGGCCTTCAGGCCATGCGAGAGTCATGGCAAAGTTATGTCGCCGTGCGCGATAAAACCCTGTCTACAGCAATAACTCCGGGGGCCCTTGCACCTGGTCTTGAAAATGCGAACAGCTCCTGCGCCAACGCTCAGCGTGACGTGCAAACCGACATAGATTCCATCCGCGCCTTAGCGGCGGCCAAAATAGCCCTTGTCGCGAACGGACTTCATTCCTTTATCACCGAAATCGTGCTCCTCGTAGTCGGAAAGGTTCTGGCTCTGGGCCTGTTGATTTGGCTCGATCGGCGACGCGTCCGGCTCGAGTCCCAATTGAAGCAAGCCACCCGCGAATTGCGCAGCAGCGAAGATCGATTCAAAGGCGCCTACGAGTCCGCCACCGTCGGCATGGGTATGTTCAGCCTCGACGGAACTGTCCTCTCCGCGAACAAGAAGGCCGCCGAAATCCTGGGTTGCGAAATCCACGAGCTCATCGGAACCAAGGTCGGCGATTTCATGGCTCCCGAGTGTCGCGACGATTATCAGCAAAAAATGCTTTCTGTTCCTCGCAGCGTTGATCCCAGCTATCAGACCGAGCGGCGTGTTCTTCGCAGGGATGGCACCTCTGCCTGGGTCCGCAACAGTGTCACGTTGCTTCAGTCCGTGGGCGAGGAGCCGCGCTACTTCTCCATCAGTGAAGATATCACGCATCAGATGGAAGCCAACGACCGGCTTGCCTATCTGGCCAATTACGACCCCATCACCAATCTGCCCAATCGCCGCTACTTCGACGAGCTGCTCGCGGCCGCCTTGCAGCCCTCTGCTGGTTTCATGGACTGCGTGGCCCTCCTCTATCTCGAAATCGACAGCTTCGACTTTCTCAAGGGAACCTTCGGCCGCACCGTTGCCGACGAAGTCCTTGCCGAAGTGGGGGCCAGTCTTGCAGCCTTTCGCCGCCCCGACGAAGTCATCGCTCGCCTGGATGATTACGTCTTTGTGCTCATGCTCAAGGCTGCCCCCTATGACGAAAACTCGCTCGCCCGCGGAAGTGAGTTGCGCGATCTGTTTCACTCCACCAACTCTCTCGGCAAGCACCGAATTCCTCTCTCAGCCAGTGTCGGCATCGCCTATTCCGACAACGGCGCATCGGGGGCAGGCCTCCGCAGCCCGAACGCCCTGAGCAATGGCTCGAATTCCGAAGCCGAAAGCCTGCTGAAATTTGCGCGCGCCGCCATGCTCGAAGCTCGCTCACGCGGCGGCGATTCGATCTACCTCGCCGACCCCGCCTTGCAGGAACGAGCCGCCCAGCGGCATCGCATCGAACTGGCCCTCTTGCGCGGCTTGCGCGAAGATGAGTTCCGCGTCGTCTTCCAGCCCCAGTTCCAGGTCTCGACCGGAAAACTCGTGCGCTTCGAAGCTCTCTGCCGGTGGACCAGCGGCGAACTCGGCATCATCCCGCCCGATCGCTTCATCCCCATCGCCGAGCAGACCGGCCTCATCATGGAAATCGGCCGCCGTGTCTTGCAGGAAGCTCTTGCTCAGGCCCAGACATGGGGCGAATCAGGCCATCGGATCGGCGTCGCCGTGAACATCTCCCCCATGCAGTTCATGCGTCCTGACTTCACCCAGCACATCGCGGACGTCCTCGCTGCGACAAAATTTCCACCCGCTCTGCTCGAACTTGAAATCACCGAAGGAATCTTCATCCGCGACCTGAATCTCGCTGTTGCCCGCATCCGCGAGCTGCAACGCCTCGGGCTCAGCATTGCCCTCGACGACTTCGGCACCGGCTATTCCTCGCTCAGCTACCTGCAGCGCATGCCCATCGACGCCGTCAAGTTGGACCGCTCCTTCGTCAGCGACCTGACTACCGATCCCGCCACCGTCAGCATGGTGCGGTCGGTCCTTTCCATGGCCGAAGCCTTGAAGTTGCGCGTCGTCACGGAAGGCGTAGAGACAGAAGAGCAGCTCGACATCCTCAGATCTCTCGGCTGCGACGAAGCTCAGGGCTACCTTCTCGGTCGCCCTGAGTCGGCGCAAATGGCTCTTCAACGCGTCTTGGGAAGCTCGATCAACTCCGACACCAACATCATCCGCTACGTTTCTTAACGATAATTTTTCTGCATTCCGCCCATGTCCCCGCATGTCAGCCGTGCTCGGCGTTCTGCACCATTGCGAAACCCGCCAGCGCCCATATAGCATTCGTGCCTATGAATCGATTGTTTCGTTCTGCTGCGCTCTCTCTGCTGCTATGGCCCGCACTGCTTCCAGCCCAATCGCCGTCAACCGATCCCATGGCTCCCACCATCGACACCAAGTCTGCCGCGCAGATCGATGAGGAGTGGCAAAAGTCCGTAGCCAAATACGACACCCAGCGCAACGCGCTTCTCAAAGAAGCGGAACGTCAGGCCAACGATGGCCCCTACCGCGCCGACTGGGCCACCCTGATGAAGTATCAGCAGCCGCAGTGGTATAAGGACGCCAAGTTCGGCATCTTCATTCATTGGGGCGTCTACTCTGTCCCCGGTTTTGGCAGCGAATGGTATCCGCGCCTCATGTACCAGCAGAGCGATCCCGTCTTCGCCAATCACATCAAGACCTTCGGCCCCCAGGACAAATTCGGCTACAAAGACTTCATCCCCAAGTTCAAAGCAGAAAAATGGGATCCCGCCGCCTGGGCTCATCTTTTCAAAGAAGCCGGCGCGCAATACGTCGTACCTGTCGCGGAACACCACGACGGCTTCAGCATGTACGACTCCGGCTTGTCAGACTGGACCTCCGTCAAGATGGGTCCCAAACGCGACGTGATCGGCGATCTCTCCAAAGCGGTCCGCGCCGAAGGACTGCACTTCGGCCTCTCCTCTCATCGTGCCGAACATAACTTCTTCTTCGACGGCGGCCGCACCATCCGCTCCGACGTCAACGATCCCAAATATGCCTCCCTCTACGGCCCGGCGCACCACTGGTTCGAAGTCAAGGGAGACAACCACACACTGGTCGACGACTGGACCTATGTCAGCCCAGCCTGGACAGCCGACTGGCTCGCTCGTGCCACCGAGCTCGTCGAAAAATACAAGCCGGAGATCGTCTATTACGACTGGTGGATTGGTCAGCCTAACTTCCGTCCCCGCGTCACGGAATTTGCTGCCTTCTACTACAACTTCGCCGCCGCACACGGCTACACCGGCGTAATCAATTTCAAGGACTATTCCCTTCAATGGAATTCGGCCGTGCGTGACTTCGAACGGGGCCAGCTGGCCACCATTGAGCCCGAACACTGGCAGACTGACACCTCGATCAGCAAGCTCTCCTGGGGCTACATTGAGAACGATCAGTACCAGCCGCCCGACTTCCTCGTCCACCAGCTCATCGACATCGTCAGCAAGAACGGAAACCTCCTGCTGAACATCGGCCCCAAGCCCGACGGAACCATCCCCGACCAGATTCAAACCACCCTCAAAGAAATGGGCGGGTGGCTCAAGGCCAACGGTGAGGCCATCTACGCAACCACTCCGTGGAAGGTCTACGGGGAAGGCCCCACCAAGGTCATCGGCGGCGCCTTCCACGATCAGGACACCAAGCCATACACCACCGAAGATTTCCGCTTCACGCAAAAGGGCGATACCGTCTACGCCATCGGCATGGGCTGCCCTACTGACCCGTCAAGCACCGTCACCATCCACTCCATGGGATCCGAGCAGGCCGCCAAGGGGCTGTCATTCACCTCCATCGAACTCATCGGCAGTCCCGACCCCCTCACCCACGACCAATCTGCCGACGCGCTGCACGTCAAGCTGCCCGCGTCCTTCAATTGCAAGTACGCGTACGTCCTTAAAATTGCGACCAAGTAATCGCCCCCGGGCTTTCTCGTGGGTGCGGCGAACATCCGGGTGAATCCGCTTGCTTCCAGCGGATTCACCGGGTAGCTTGCAAGCAGGTCATTCCAAATCCCCCCACAAGGTTCCCTCATGACATTAGATCGACGCGGATTTCTGGCTGCGTGCAGCCGAGCCGGTATCACTTCGGCATTGCTGCCCGGGGTTCTTTACACGCTCACCGCACAAGCCCAGCAGGCAGGCTCCGGTAAGCCGGAAGAGAAGCCAAAAATCACGCCGGAACTCCTCGATCAGGCGGCCGTGCTCGCGGGCGTTTCCCTCACCGCCGACCAGAAGAAAATGATGTTGGAAGGGCTGGATCAGCAGCGCGAATCCTATGACGCCATCCGCGCCCTCAAGATGCCCAACAGCGTCGCGCCGGCCTTCATATTCGACCCGCTTCCCGCCGGCGCCAAGGTCGACTCCATCCGCCGCGAGCCTCGATTTAGTTCCGCCCCGTCGATTGCCGTGTCCGCCAATCTCGAAGACCTTGCCTTCGCCACCGTCCGCGAACAGGCCGAGCTGCTGCGCACCAAAAAGATCACCTCGCTGGCGTTGACCCAGATGTATCTCGCGCGCCTCAAACGCTACGACCCAAAGCTGCACTTCGTGATTACGCTGACCGAGGAACGCGCTCTGGCCCAGGCAAAGGCAGCCGATGCCGAAATCGGGGCAGGGAAGTATCGCGGCCTGCTGCACGGCATCCCCTGGGGAGCCAAAGACCTGCTCGCCGTCAAAGGCTATCCAACCACATGGGGCGCGGGCGGCTTTGAAAAACAAGCCTTCGAAGAAGACGCAACCGTCGTCCAGCGTCTCGATGCTGCAGGCGCCGTCCTCGTCGCTAAGTTCACCCTAGGCGCCCTCGCCATGGGCGACAAGTGGTTCGGCGGCCGCACCCGCAATCCGTGGAACCCAAAGCAAGGCTCAAGCGGCTCCTCCGCCGGCTCCGCCAGCGCCGTCGCTGCCGGTTGCGTCTCCTTCGCGATCGGCTCTGAAACTCTCGGCTCCATCGCCTCCCCGTCCACCCGCTGCGGCGACACCGGCCTCCGTCCCACCTTCGGCTTCGTTCCCCGCACTGGCGCCATGGCCCTCAGCTGGACCATGGACAAGCTCGGCCCTCTCTGCCGCGCCGTAGAAGACTGCGCCATCGTGCTCAATACCATCTACGGCCCCGATGGCCAGGACCGCGCCACCCGCGACGCTGCCTTCAACTGGGATGCCAACCTCGACTGGAAATCCCTTCGCGTCGGCTACCTGAAAAGCGACTTCGACCCCGTCAAGCCGCTCAAAGCATCCGACGTTCCCGCCAGCGAGACCGCAGACGAGCGCAAGCAGCGCGAAGATCGGCTGGCTCGGCGCACCGCCGCTCATGCGCGCCAGGCCTACGATCAGCGCTTCGACCTCGCGGCCCTCGACAAGCTGCGTTCGATGGGCTTCCAGCTCATTCCCGTCGAACTTCCCAATCTCCCCTACAGCGCCATGACGCCGCTGCTCACCGCCGAAGCCGCCGCCGCGTTCGACGACCTCACCATGAGCGGCCGCGACAAGCTCCTCACCGAGCAGGGCCCGTACGACTGGCCCAACGCCTTCCGCGTCTCCCGCTTCTACCCCGCAGTCGAATACATCCAGGCCAACCGCGCCCGCACCCTGGCCATCCGCGAGCTTTCCCGGCTCTTCGAGCAGGTCGATATCATCGTTGCCGCCTCTGAGAGCGATCAATTGACCGCCTCCAACCTCACCGGCCACCCCGCGCTCATCCTGCCCAACGGCCTGCGCGGAGCCGACGCACCCACGCCCCCGGACGAAGACACCGGCTTTGCTGATGACATCGGCGGTCCAGGCACCCCGGTCAGCATTACCTTCCTCAGCGGCCACTACCAGGACGCCAAACTCTGCGCGCTGGCCCGCGCCTATCAGGAAGCCACCGGCTTCCACAAACTCCACCCCAAACTCGACTGACGAGACCTTGTAGCATCCCACTATGCCCCTGGTAGAAGTCGAATCCGTCAGCAAGAACTATCCGCGCCGCGCTGAAGCCGGGTTGGGCTTTCACCAGCAAGACCATTTCGTCGTGAACGCCGTATCCCTGACAATCGAGCGCGGAGAAACCCTAGGCCTCATCGGTGAATCTGGCTCAGGAAAAAGCACCCTGGCGCGCATGATCCTGGGCTTGGTCGAACCCACTTCCGGTTCCATCCGCGTGGCCGCAACGGATATCGGCGGCGACCGCACCAAGGCTCTGCGCCGCCAGATGCAGCCCGTCTTCCAGGATCCATCCGCCGCGCTCAACCCGCGCATGCGCATCCTCGACATCGTCACCGAGCCGCTCATCATCCATCGCCGCGAAGCTGCAATCGACACCAGCCACACAGCTCTTCGCGCCAAAGCAACCGAGCTCATGCGCTCCGTCGGCCTCGACGAATCCGCTCTCGCCCGCTACCCTCACCAGTTCAGCGGAGGCCAGAAGCAGCGCATCAACATCGCCCGCGCCCTGGCCCTCAAGCCTCAGTTTGTCGTCCTGGATGAGCCGGTCTCGGCACTCGACGTCAGCGTCGGCGCGCAGATCGTCAACCTGCTCCGCACCTTGCAGAAGGAAAACGGTCTGACCTACCTGTTCATCAGCCATTCCATGCCGCTGGTGCGCTACCTGTCCACGCGCATCGCCGTCATGCAGCACGGCCGCCTGATTGAAACCGGCGACGCCGAAGAGCTCTGCGCCCATCCTCGCGAAAGCTACACGCGCCAGCTTCTGGCTGCAACTCCCGAACTCCCGGCTGCCCGCCTGTAGACGGACCGCCGGAGTTCAAGCCTTCTTCCCTTGCCCTTGCTTTTCTTTCTGTCATTCCCCTCAGGGGAATCTGCTTCTCCCAGCTAGTTGGGCTGCGAAGGATTCGCCGGCTTGTCCGGAGGAGCCGTAGGCTGGTCAGCCTTCGGTGCCGGCGGAGGCGGCGTCGCCGAATTCGGCGAAACCGTCGGCTGCGTAGGATCGACAGGCTTGGCCGTACTCGGCGCGGGAGGCGTCGGTGGCGCTACCGGCGAAGTCGGCTGCCCTGGAGTCGTCGGCTGCGCGGGTGCTCCCGGCTGTCCGGGTGTCCCCGGTCGCGGCGCACCAGGCGCCCCCGGCATCCCTCCCGGCCGCGGCATCGGACGTCCGCCCGGTCCAGTCGGCTGCGCCGGCATGTCCACCACATCCATCAGCTCTACATCAAAGATCAGGTCCGCTTTGGCGGGAATGACCGGCGGCCGTCCGATGGCTCCATACGCTAGTTGGTAGGGAATAAACAGCCGGCGTTTGCCGCCCACATGCATCCCCTCAAAACCCTGGTCCCAGCCCGGAATCAGACGCCCGCGGCCTTGCGGAAACGTCAGCGGTTGCGCTTCGCCCAGCTTCGGCTTGCCATCGGCGTCATTCTCCGGCTTGCCGTCCTTGTCCATCACCGGCTGGCGATGATCGTAGGAAGAGTCAAACTTTTTCCCGTCCGAAGCCAGCCACCCGGTGTAATGCACGGTATAAACCTTGCCCGGCTCCGCCAGTTTTCCCGTCCCGATCTTGTAATCCTCGTACTTCAACGCAAACGCCGTCTTGACGATGCCCTTCACCACCGGCACGCCTGGAGGCAACTTCACTCCCGTAGCCGTCGTTCCCGGCTTGTGCGCAGTCGCCGTAGAGGCCGTCGCGGGCTTGGGTGTGGTTTTCGGCGCAGGTGCGGTTTGTGCCGCGGACACCGTCGCGGCGGCAAGAAATACAAGGGCAATTCGCTTCATAAGTCTACAAACTCTCCAGGATGACGTTCACCGGGAGTGTATCAGGCTTGCGTGAACCACCCAACCAGCTCACTCGCGACCATCGTGAAAAATGAGTATGCCGTTCAGCCGCAAGCCATTACAGTGAATTATGGATTCTCCTACTCTTCATATTTTGCAGCTTGCCTGGCTGCCGGTGGCGTCGTGTCTCGCCGGAGCGCTCAATACCATTGCCGGCGGCGGCTCTTTCCTGTCTCTTCCCGCCCTCCTGAACGCCATGAAAGGCAGCGGCATCGGCTCGGTCGGCGCCCAGGCCACCAACAACGTCGCCCTCTGGCCCGGCCAGCTCACCTCGGTTTTCGCCTACCGCGACGATCTCAAGAACCACGCCAAGCGCCTCCTTCCGCTCAGCCTTTCCTCGCTCGTCGGAGGCCTCGCCGGCGCCTGGCTCCTCCTCATCACGCCCAACAGCCGCTTCCTCTATCTGCTTCCCTGGCTGCTCCTCTTCGCCGCCATCATGTTCGTGCTCAGCGAGCCGCTCGGCCGATGGCTGCAAACCCGCCGTAACGCCTCCCGGTCAGATTTCTGGCTCATCGTCGGCATGTGTGTCGTCAGTTGCTACGTCGGCTATTTCGGCGCCGGCGGAGGCTTTCTCGTCATGGCCCTCTTTGGCCTCTGCGGCGTCACCAACATCCACGAGATGAACGCCCTCAAAGTCGTCACCGCCACCGTCTCCATCGGCATCGCCGTCTTCTGGTTCATCTACAACGGCCGCGTCGCCTGGAGCTACTGCTGGCAGATGGCCATCCTCGCCGCCATCGGAGGCTACGTCGCCGCCCGCTACAGCAAGCGCCTCAACCAAAAGCTCATGCGTCGCCTCGTCGCCACCATCGGCTTCGTCACCGCCGCCTACTTCTTCTACCACGCCTACGGCCCGAAGTAGGATCTGCCCCTTTCCCAATTCCAGGCTCTCGCCCTCGCGTCAGCTAAGCCGCTGCCTCGCGTGGGTTCCAGGCTCGCGCCCTCGCGTGGGTGTTACCCTCCCGCCTTTGCATAGCTGCTGCGAATCCCAAATCTTGCTTTTGCTTTTCTTTCTGTCATTCCCCTCAGGGGAATCTGCTTCTCCCTCTACCTCATCCCTTCGTCGCCACGAGTTCGGCTGACAAATACAATCAAATCTGAATGCAAGCCCTGACCCAGTCCATCTCCGCCGCCCTCCCAGCCGCACTTCCAGGAATGGACTGGCGCCTCCCCTGGCTCATCTTCACCTCCTTCCTGGGCGGCGCGCTCAACGCCGTCGCCGGCGGCGGCTCCTTCCTCACCTTTCCCGCCATGCTCGCTGTCGGCCTCGGTCCCATTCAGGCCAACGCCACCAACACCGTCGCTCTCTGGCCGGGTCAGCTTACATCCATCGCCGGCTACCGCGACGAAGTCCGCAAGCACCGCGCCCTGGCTCTGCGCATGGCCATTGCCGGTCTGGTCGGAGGCTCAGCTGGAGCCATTGTCCTGCTCAACACCCCCGCCACCACGTTCCTCCACCTCGTCCCCTGGCTTCTGCTCTTCGCCGCAGTCATCTTCGCCCTCAGCGGTCCCATCACCAAGCAGCTCCAAAAGCGCGCCGCCCGCCGCCGCCTTGCGACTGTCTCAGAATTCCTCGCCGATCCCGCGGAAATCGAAACCGAGGGCCCAAAGAACTGGTGGCCGCTGGTCATCTCGACCGCTGTGATCTGTTTTTACATTGGCTACTTCGGCGCCGGTGCCGGCTTCCTCATCATCTCCCTGCTCTCGCTCTTCGGTTTCCAGGACCTGAGCGAAATGAACGCCATGAAAGTGGTCTCCACCACCATGGCCAATGGCGTCGCCTGTCTCCTCTTCGCCTTCAGCGGCAAGGTGGAATGGCACTTCTGCCTGGCTGCCATGGTCGCCTGCGCCATCGGCGGATACCTCTCCGCGCGTATCTCCCAGCGCCTCGACCCCGGCTTCCTGCGCGGCCTCGTCATCTGTATCGGCCTGGGCATGGCGGCCTACTTCTTCTGGCGGAATTACCGCTAGCCGCTGACCCCTTCACCCCTGCCCTCCCAACTCAGGCAAAATAGAAGCATGAGCCACGAGGGAATTCGCTTTCTCAGCAAAGAAGATCAAGAGCGCCAGGAGCGCGAAGAACGCCGCGCCCGCGCACTCACCCGCGAAGCGCTCACGCCTCTCAAAGTCCGCGTCCTCAAAACCGAAGGCACCGGCGTCGAGATCGACTGGACCGACGGCCACAAGAGCCACTGGTCCTTCGCCTGGCTGCGCGATGCCTGCCCTTGCGCCACCTGTGTCGAAGAGCGCCAACTCCAGAAGCGCGAACCCGGCCAGCCCAAGCCCAAACCGGCCCAGCTCCTCCCGCTCTACGAACCACCCGCCCGCCCCGCCAGCGCCCACCCCGTCGGCCGATACGCCCTTCAGTTTAACTGGCAGGACGGCCACTCCAGCGGCATCTACTCCTGGGACTTCTTGCGCCGCCATTGCCAGTGCGCCGAATGCATCGCCAGCCGTGACTAGCGTCCACAGCTACGGAAGAAACTGAAAGAGCTGGCTTACCTGCCTCAACGGCAGCGGCTCCCGCTCGATGAAAATCTCCAGCAGCGTTGTCGTATATGGAAACAGCAGCTTATCCGCGCCCGTCGCCAGGGCGGTGATGTCCAGCTTCACCGGGCTGCCCCCGTCATGATCGATGGTCAGCCGGTGCGGATCATCCGCCGCTCCGGTATACGCTTCGTATTCAATCAACGACGACCCACTCGATGCCACCAGCTCCAGCCATAGCTTGGTTTGCGTAGATCCCAGCGCCAGCATCTCCTCGCTCAGCCGGATGTAAAAGCATCGATAGCTGGCATCCGAGGAATACGTGTCCACGGTTACCGGCACCACGCGTGCCTTGAGATTGCCCCACGCATCGGTTTCATCCGAGTCGCTCAGATCGTCGCCCATGTACATCTGCAGGTTGTAATCCGTGACCCCGTCGCCATGGTCGTCCACCAGGTGAACGATCATCTGCTGCCATCCCGCGCCCACCGAACCATTGATCGCACTTTCAGCATTCATCTTGAGCAGCGCATCGGCGCCAAATGCCTGGGCGTTCTGCTCCCACGTGTCGTAGCTGGCTTCGTCTGCCACTTGAAAAAACTGCCCCATCAACGCCGCCACCTGGTCGCTCGGCGTGTCCACGATCGTGCCATGATTCTGCCCTTCGACCGCAATCACCGGCGAGCCCAGCCGGCCCGATTCCCACGCGGAAATCGCATATCGCGTCGGCGTCCCGTCCGGACCCAGCAACTTCGGCTCCCGGCGAAAATCGATCCCGATCTTGCGCGAATTCAGCGCACATCCCGCCCACCGCACTGTCCCATCCGTGCCCGGCGAATTGGCCACCGCTGCCAGCCCGGTATACCCGATGTTGCCAATAAAAATTGCCACGTACGGAGTCGCCGAGCCCTTGTCATAGAGCGGCTTCTCGCACAACATGTCTTTGTGCGCCAGCTCCCACGTATAACGGCTTGCCAGTTCCAACCCGTCCAGTACCTGGTCGCCCGCATTCAAAAAATCTGGACCGAGGCTTTTGTTCCCCTTCACCAGCGCCCCCAGCCAGCTTCGCCCTTGTTTGCCTTGCGGCGAACCGAACGTTGCCGGAGCCAGCCCCACCAGGTGCTTGAGCCTTCGAATCCTGCTGCGCGGATCGTCGCGGTCAAACGGATCGCTCGTCAGCCACTGCCGCAGCACCAGCATCCCTGTCGAATGCACCACCGCATCGAATGTCCACGAATCATCCCTGCTCCCCGAACTCCACTCCGTCAATCGCAGCGCCCGGTCAAACGCCTCGCCGAGATCCTTGATCGTGACCTCGTTGTTCAACGTGACATAGTTCCCAATCACGATGGGAACGGTCGAAATCCCCACCGACGCCAACGCCGCCGCCCACGGCTTGAAATCCTCTCCCGAGGCCGAGTAGCCGTGAATCAGCAACGTACGCCCGCTGTCCGCCGGCGTCGAAGACTTGCTGTCGTTCAACGTGCCGTCCGCCGCCGCGCTGAAGTTGTCCGGAGTCGCCATGGCCATCCGCCTTTCTTTTGAGCAGAAACCGTTAGAAGAGGAAGCCGCGATCCCTCATGTCCTTGTACTCTTCGAACATCTTGATCTGCTTCATCTGTTCTTCCACTTGCGGTGTCGTCAGATGCGCGGCAAACGATCCCTGCTCATCCGCAATTGCATAAGCGGTCAGTCCCACCACCGCCGCGCCTAGAGTCAGATCCTTTTGCACCACCTTGTCGAACGTGTCGCTCGGCTTGTGGTGCAGCGCCATATACTTGTCAAACCCCGTCCACAGAACCAGCGACGGCACGCCCCGCACCATGAAATCCGCCTGGTCTGAAGAAAAAGCAATGCGCCCGTAGTCTGAAATGCCCTCCGCGCCCAACCCGCCCAGCAGCACCTGGATCGGCGCCAGCGCTTCCTTCAAATCCGCGCGCCCCAGCGTCATCCATCCCCGCGGAGCCTCGCCGCCTGAATCCGTCACCAGCACCGCGTCGCAATCCTTCAGCTCATCGCTGTGCGCCCTGGCGTAGGCATGCGACCCCAGCAGCCCTTCCTCTTCGCCGCCAAACAGCACAAATCGCAGCGTCCGGCGAGGCGGAGCATGAAGGGCCATTACCGCCTGCGCCACCGCCAACGCGGTCGATGTCCCGGTCCCGTTGTCTTGCGCGCCCGTTCCCGGGTGCCACGAATCCAGATGCGCTCCAATCAGAACAAATTCCTTGGGCACTTCGCGACCCGGAATCACAGCCACGATATTGTCGATCTTCACGTTTTCCCGCACCCGGTTCTTGAAGCTGAATTCCACCGTCACCGGACCCGCCTTCAGCAGGCGGCGCAACAGCAGTGTGTCTTCCGCGCCCATGTTGGCCGTCGGCAGCGCCAGCAAATGCCCGTCCCAGACGCCCCCGCCTACGCTGACAGCATTTTGCGTCGTTCCGCTCCCGTTGATGACCGCAACCGCGCCCAGCTTGGCCAGCAGGCTTCCGTTATCCACCATGGTCCCATAAGGAACATCGCCGCCCGCCTGCCGGCTCTCTGAATCGATCAACACGATCGCGCCCTTGATCTTGTCCGCGTCCTTGTGAATCGCCTCCGCCGACCCAAGGTTGGGCAGGTGGAAGACTTCACCCTTTACCCCGCCTTCCGGAGTCGACGGGCTCCATCCCTCGCTCTCCATATGAAGCCGCTGCTCATGCGGCTCGAGAATCCGCCCTGTCCCGACCGTCTCCGGCTCCCACGTCGCCGGAATCGTCCAGCTTTCCCGGTGCACGTTCTTGAGGCCAAGTTTGGTGAACTCCGCCATCGCCCAGTCTGTCGCCTTCACGTAGTTCGCCGAACCCGTCAGTCGCGGCCCAATACCGTCGGCAAGCTGCCGGTCGTATTCGTACGCCTGCCCGCTGAGCAGCATATTCCCCGCCAATTGTTGCAGCGCCGTTACCGTTTCAGGGGGAAGGGAAGTCGGAGCGCTCTGCGCCAGAAGTTCTCCAGCAGAAACCACTGCCAGTATGGTGAATGTCAGGGGCATCTTAAACAGAAAGCTCATCGTTCTCCTTCATGCGCATCTTCAACATCGCAGTGGCCTCCTCGACATTCGCCGCCACAAGAATCAGCTGCCGGTTCGCCGGCTTCAAAAAGCCTTCACTGACCGCTGTATTCAGAAACGTGAGGAGACCCTCATAGTAGCCGAGAACATTCACCAGCACGCAAGGCTTATCGTGAATTCTCAGCTGCGCCCAGGTGACCGCCTCCATCAGCTCGTCCAGCGTCCCAAACCCACCCGGCAGCGCCACCACCGCATCGGCCAACTCCAGCATCTTCGCCTTGCGCTCGTGCATCGACCCAGTCGCAATCAATTCCGTCAACCCCGTATGCCCGATCTCCCGGCTGCTCAGCACCTCCGGTAGGACTCCAATCACCTCGCCGCCGGCCTCTAGCGCTGCATTCGCCACCGCGCCCATCATGCCGACCGTCGCCCCTCCATACACCAGCCCGATCCCCGCCTCGGCCAGCCCTTTTCCCAACGCTGCCGCCGCCTCCAGATACGCCGGATTCACCCCCGCCGCTGAAGCACAATAAACCACAACCCGATAATTCCGCCCGGAAGGATGCATGCAAGTGAGCATAGCTCTCGCTGCGCCGCTTCCCAAATCGGGAATCATCGCAAATAGCTGCGCAGAGATACTCCGCCAGCGCGCATAATCAATTCACCTCGAACGGCTAAAAGTTCCAATTCCCTGGCGTTCCCTCCCTACCCCCCACCCCCCCGGGGGTACCCCGCCTTTTCTTCGCCTGACGCAGATATCAAGAAAAACTTGTCATAAAAGTTCATGCAGCTGTCGGCCGGCCGAAACGTCCTTCGCGTTGTCGCCAACCGCAGCTCCTCAAGCCCTGTCCGCGCGGCTGACAAGGCGAAGATTCTCCGAAAACGGTACACTAAGAACAGGACATTTTCCCCAGCGGACCGGCTCACCTTGCAGCATCAAGACCTCGACAAACTGAATCCCGAACAGCGCGAAGCCGTCGAAACCACCGACGGCCCGGTGCTCATCCTGGCCGGCGCCGGCTCCGGGAAAACCCGCGTCATCACCTTCCGCATCGCTTACCTCATCCAGGAAAAAGGCGCAGCTCCCGACTCCATCCTCGCCGTCACCTTCACCAACAAGGCCTCGAAGGAAATGGGCGAGCGCATCGACAAGCTGCTCGAACGCGGCTCCCTCACCAAGCCGCTCATCGCCACCTTCCACTCGCTCTGCGTGCGCATCCTCCGCCGCGACATCGAAGCTCTCCGCGTCGGTACCGGCCCGACAGCGACTGGCCTCACTCGCGACTTCGCCATCTACGACGAAAACGACCAGCAATCCATCGTCAAGACCATCATGAAGCGCATGGGCCTCGACACCAAGCAGCTCACTCCGCGCAACGTCCTCGGCAAAATCTCCTGGGCCAAGAGCCACATGATCGATCCCCAGGAGTACTACCTCGGCTCCTCCGACCCTGGCAGCGAACGCATCGCCCACATCTACGCCGAATACCGCAAGGAGATGGCCAAGAACAACGCCCTCGACTTCGACGACCTGCTGCTCGAAACCGTCCGTCTGCTCAAATCCTCCAGCGAAGTCCGCGAACGCTACCAGCGCCGCTACAAGTACCTCCTCGTCGACGAATACCAGGACACCAACCGTCCACAGTACGAGCTGATGAAACTCCTTGCCGGAGAACGCCGCAACGTCTGCGCCGTCGGCGATGAAGACCAAAGCATCTACTCGTGGCGCGGAGCCGACATCCGCAACATCCTCGAATTCGAGCAGGACTTCCCCAACGCCAAGATCATCCGCCTCGAGCAAAACTACCGCAGCACCCAGAACATCCTCGAAGCCGCCGGAGCCGTCGTCGCCAACAACGCCCAGCGCAAAGGCAAGACCCTCTGGACCGAGCGCGACGGCGGCGCCATGATCGGCTATTACGAAGCCCCCGACGGCGAGAATGAAGCCCTCTTCGTCGCCGACAAGATCAACAAGTACCTTCGTGAAGCCGGCCGCGAAGGCGGCGAGCCCAAGTGCGCCGTCCTCTACCGCACCAACTCGCAATCGCGCCTTGTCGAAGAAGCCCTGCGCCGCTACGGCATCAAGTACACCATGGTCGGCGGATTCAGCTTCTACGAGCGCGCCGAAATTCGAGACATGCTCAGCTACCTCAAGCTGGTCCAGAACCCCAACGACTCCGTCGCCCTGCAGCGCGCCATCAACACCCCGCCCCGCGGCATTGGCAAGACCACCATGGAAACCCTGGAGCGCCTGGCCCTCGAAACCGGTGTTTCCACCTGGGACGCCATCCGCCAGGCCATCAAGAATCAGCTTCTTCCCGCCCGCGCCTGTGCCGCTCTCGGCACCTTCCAGCAACTCATCCGCGACGCCCAGGCGCTCATGGACGCTGACTTCGCCGGCAAACTCGTCGCCGACCTCGCCGGCACCTCACCCGAAGCCGAACCAGTACTTGCCGCCGAATCTACCTCCTCCGACACCAGCTTCGACACCGGCTTCAGCTTCGGCGAAAACATCAGCTTCGACTTCGGCCCCGAAAACGACGCCGGCGAGGGCACCGACTTCAACTTCGGCTCCGATTCCGACGACGACACCGCATTCCCCGGCGTTAGCAGAACATCGGATGCCCCAGCCTTGCCCCAGCAAGGGTGGGAAACGACAGAGGCTTCCAGTTTTTCCGCCTCGTCCGCACCGACCTTCGACCCCTCCAGCCTCTCCCCCTTCAACAAGAGCTCAGCCCAGGTCAACACCCGCCGCTCCACTCGGAAATCGATCGCCGAAGAACTCAAAGCCAGTCCCGTTCCCGACCCCAGTGGCTTCGCCTCCGACTCACCCGTAGAAGGATTCCGCAAGCCCGGAGAGCGCGGCACTCTTCCAGAACTGATCCGCTTCCTCATCGACCGCAGCGGATACATCCGCGTCCTCGAACAGGAAGGATCTCCAGAGGCTGTGAGCCGCATTGAAAACCTGAAAGAACTCGCCAACGCCGCCCAGGACGCCGAAGAGCGCGGCGAAACTCTCGCCGAGTTCCTCGATCACGCGGCCCTCGTCTCCGACACCGACCAGTACAACGCTGACTCCCGCGTCACCCTCATGAGCCTGCACGCGGCCAAAGGCCTGGAATTTCCGCTCGTTTTCCTCGCCGGCCTTGAAGAAGGCCTCTTCCCGCACTCCCGCACGCTCAACGACCCCAATGGCCTGGAAGAAGAGCGCCGCCTCTGCTACGTCGGCATGACCCGCGCCATGGACACGCTGATCATCACCCGCGCCCAGTACCGCCGCCGCTATGGCAACGACGCTCCAGAAGCCAGCCTCCCTTCGCGCTTCCTCGAAGAGATTCCCGGCCGCCTCATGGAAAACCTCAACCCCAACCAGGGCCGCGGCTACGGCAACAACGGCTGGGGCAGCGGCTACTCATCGCAATACGGGTCGAGCACCCGAACCGGCCTCGCGCCCGGTGCTGACGGCGATTTCGAAACCCACTACAGCTACGAAGACGAAGATCAAAGTTCTGCCCACAGCAGCGCGCCAGGCCGCGCCCCCGCTGGCAAATATGGTCAGCTCAAAGCAACGCCTTACCCCAAGGCCGGTGTGACGGTCTGGCCTCCGCAACGCAAACCGGCTGCAGCGAATCCAACCAAAATGGCCGAAAAACCGCCTGACTCCCTCGATAACATCGCCCGCTTTTTCGGTGGACGCCCCGGCGCCGCGCCCGCCGGCAAGGGCTTTTCCCGCCCCAAACTTGAAGTCCCCACGCCCACCGGCGCCACCAGCTTGCAGAAAGGCAACCGCGTTCGCCACGGAAAATATGGGGATGGCACCGTTATTCTCCGCGAGGGAGACGGAGAAGATGCGAAACTGACAGTACACTTCTCGAAATTCGGAGTGAAGAAACTCATCGAGAAGTTCGCGCAACTGGAAAAAATCTAGCCCTCTACGTCGTTTCCTTCGCGTTCAGGCATACTTCCAGCGCGAATCTCACTCCACGCACCACCCCTCACCGGGACAATTCAAAGAAGAAAAGAGCAAACCATGGCTGATACCTCCAAGATCGAAGACGTACAGGAACGAAAGAAGCTGAAGCGCGCCGCCCGTAAGAAAGCGGCTCCAAAGGGCCCCCGCACCGGCGCCCGCGGCGAAAACAAGCAGAAGCTCAAGAAGGCAGCTCGCGGCCAGTCCAAGCGCAAGTAAGCCCTTGCTTTTGTGGAAGGGCGGGGATATCCTGCCCTCCAATCCCTGGATAGTTCCCCTGTATTTACGGCGTTTGACAGCAATCGCTTTCCGATGTTCGAAACACAAGAATCCCTGGGGTGAGGAGCCTTCCACTGGCAAGCCAACTGCTGCGCCGCAAGTCCATCGACAAGCTGATTCTGGATTCTCAGGATCCTGAGCATAGCCTCAAAAAAACTCTCGGCCCCTGGTCACTGACTGCGCTCGGTATCGGCGCCGTCATCGGCTCCGGCATCTTCACGGTCATTGGCACCGCGATCTCCGGCAGCCAGTCCACGGTCTCTGAGTGGAGCAAGGCGCCGGTCGCCAACCTGATCGTCTCCGCTCTGCATCATTCCGCTTTGACTGGCGGACGGCCCGGAGCTGGCCCGGCAATCGCCCTTTCCTTGGTGCTGGTGGCCATTGTTTGCGGCCTCACCGGCCTCTGCTACGCCGAGCTGGCCTCGATGATCCCCATTGCCGGATCCGCCTACACCTACGCGTACGCAACTCTCGGCGAATTGGTCGCGTGGATCATCGGCTGGGATCTCATTCTCGAGTACGCCGGCTCCAACATGACCGTCAGCGTCGGATTTGCCGCCCATGTCGTCGATTTTCTTGACTGGTTCGGCCTTCATCCCTCGCCCAAGTGGATAACGCCCGCCTACCTCTCCGACGGCATGACTGACCTGCAAGGGAACGTGCTCTACAACAGCGGCTGGCACTTTGGCTTCAACATTCCCGCCTTCCTGATCGTGCTGCTGCTGACCGTGCTGCTAGTACGCGGCATCCAGGAATCCGCCAAAGCCAACAATGCCATGGTGGGCATCAAGATCGCTGCCATCCTGGTTTTCGTTATCGCCGCCCTCGGCTATCTCCATCCCGGCAACTGGCACCCCTACATGCCCAACGGATTCTCCGGCGTGCTAACTGGCGGATCCATCATCTTCTTCACCTACATCGGCTTCGATTCCGTTTCCACCGCCGCTGAAGAGTGCAAGAAACCACAGCGAGACCTTCCCATCGGAATCATCGCCACGCTGATCGTGTGCACCATCCTGTATCTCTCGGTCGCCGTCTGCCTCACCGGCCTGGTGAATTGGCACACCATGGTCGACGATGCCGCGCCGGTGGTGAACGCCTTGAAGAAGCTCTCCGGGCAGCCCGGCGGTCACCCTCTTCACTGGGTTCGCCTCATCGTCCTCATCGGTGCTTTGATGGGCATGATCTCCTCGCTGCTCGTCTATCAGCTCGGCCAATCCCGCGTCTGGTACTCGATGTCCCGCGACGGCCTGCTCCCCAAAGTGTTCAGCAAAGTGCATCCCATTTACCGCACTCCGGCCTTCTCCACCTGGGTAGCGGGTTTTCTCGTTGCCATCCCCTCGGGCCTTTTCGATATCGAACTGCTCGCCGACCTCTCCAACATCGGCACCTTATTCGCCTTTGTGCTGGTGTCGATCGGCGTCATTGTCCTGCGTATCCGCGAACCGGAACGCCGACGCGGCTTCCGCGTCCCCGGCGGCTTTGTGATTCCGATCCTGAGCGTGATCTTTTGCATCGCCTTGATGAGCGGCCTTCCCGTGATTACCTGGTTCCGCTTCTTTTCGTGGCTGGTCGTCGGCCTGGTGATCTACTACTTCTACAGCCGTCACCGCTCCGAGTTCGCGCCAGCAAAACGCTAAGCCAATCCTGGTCATCCTGAGCGAACTCTGGCGTGCTCTTGCTCCAGACGCAGCCGAAGGACGTGCGTTTCCTCCCCGCGCGACGAGCAGAATTCACAAACTCTGGCACCCAAGCCAAAATACAATGACGTATGTCCGACGAAGTCCTTGATTTCATCCGCAGGCTCCCCAAGGCCGAGCTTCATCTCCACCTCGAAGGCACCATCGAGCCGGCCACGCTGGTTGAATTAAGCCAACTCACAGACCCCCAGCCGCTCACCCTGGCAGAAGCCGAAGCTCTCTACGCCTACACCGACTTCTCCGGTTTTATGCTGGCTTTCAAAGCCGTGACCCGCCGCCTGCGCGGCCCCGCCGAGTACGAACTTGCCGCCTACCGCATGATTCAGCAACTGGCCGCTCAAGGCGTCGTCCACGCTGAGGTCTACATCTCTGTCGGCGTGGTCTACTTCTGGCGCAAGGAAGAAGATGCGGCCGATCCGCAGCTTTTCCAGAAAATCTTCGCCGGTCTGGAGCGCGCCCGCCTCCGCGGCGAGCAGGACTTCGGCGTCACTCTCTTCTGGATCTTCGACGCCGTTCGCCACTTCTCCGTCCCTGAAGCGGAGCGCGTCTTCCGGCTCGCCGCCGAAATGAAGCGACAATATCCGTCCATCATCGGCATCGGCCTGGGCGGCGACGAACGCGTCGCCGCCTCTGAGCCGTTCCGCCACCTCTATGCCGAAGCTGCCGCCGCCGGTCTGCGCCTTACCAACCATGCCGGCGAAACCACGGGCCCTGAAGCCATCTGGGAAGCTCTCTCCATTGGCTCCGAACGGATCGGCCATGCTCTCTCCGCCATCCGCGACCCGGCATTGATCGAAGAACTCTGCGCCCGCCAGATTCCACTCGAGCTCAACCCCACCTCCAACGCGCGCACTGGCGTCTGCCCCTCGGTCGCCGATCACCCCATCCGCAAATACTTCGATTCCGGCCTTATGGTCACACTGAACTCCGACGATCCAGCCTTCTTTGCTTCCAATCTCGAGCAGGAATACGGACTCGCCCACATGCTCCACCACTTCACTCGCGAAGAGTTGAAGCAACTGGCGTCGAACTCATTTCGAGCCAGCTTTCTTCCGGCCAAAACAATCCAGCACTGGCTTTCCCACATTGATTCCACCCATTGAAACGAACGAAAGTTGCAGACCGCCACTCTGGACAGGCGCAATCAACCGTGCGTTATTATCTCCATAGGGCATTTTCGCTTCCACTCGCGTCCAACGAAAAGGCAGCTTGCCGCTTCTAAACGCACGAGCCCCGTTCATCCGCAGATGCTCGAAGCGAAAATTCTTCAGGGGGATCAGGCCATGTCGGAATACGAAACCAGCAACTCCATCGATACCAGCGAGCCAACCACGTCGGCGGCCCTGCGCGCGATTGGATGGGTATCCGTGGGCCTGGGCATTGCCGCTGTCGGCATGGTTGTCGGTCGCGAGATCCTCAAGCGCTACAAATTTGCTCACCGCACGCCCTATGACTTCTACGCCAACGCAGGCCCGCAAACCGCCTCAGAATTCGGCATGGGCATCTAGAGTTTTTCGGCGCGGCGCTTTCTGGAGAACAGGTTACAACTCCATCGATCGCGCCTTCGCCAATTCCCCGGCCTTGGCAAGGAAGTCCCCCACGCTCATCGAGCCGCCGTCGCCCTTTCCACGCGTCCTTAC
Source organism: uncultured Acidobacteriota bacterium (assembly GCA_903832475.1). Classification (GTDB taxonomy): domain Bacteria; phylum Acidobacteriota; class Terriglobia; order Terriglobales; family Acidobacteriaceae; genus Acidicapsa. Next base: position 24,717 of record CAILBQ010000391.1, read on the forward strand.
ACTGACCGCCCGCGCCTCCGCTTCCTTGTCTCCCATGATCAGGATGTAGGGCACCTTCTGGTTGGCAAAGTCGC
>CAILBQ010000392.1 GCA_903832475.1 uncultured Acidobacteriota bacterium
GCTCGGTAATGTCGAAAAGCGTCCCGCTGAATCGGACCGGATGCCTGCTTTCCCCTTCGCCCTCACAGCGAACCTGGCCGCGTAGATGCACCCACCGGACCGTGCCATCCGGACGGACGATGCGATGCTCGTCCACCAACTGCCCACCCCCATCGGCAATGGTGAGCTGAAGGCTCTTTTCCAGTCGCTCCGCGTCTTCAGAATGGACAAAGGCAGGCACACTCCACAACGGTGGCGGCGGCGCATCCAATGGGTATCCCAAAAGATCCCGCAATTCTCTCGACCAGTACCCTGTCCCGTTCACCATGTCGATGTCAAACATTCCAAACCTTGCTGATTCCGCAGCCACACGCAAGCGTTCTTCGCTATGCCGTATCGCGGCCTCCGCCGCCTGCGCCTCGAAAAGCCTTGCCTTGCGCTCTGAAATATCCTGGATCGTCCCTCGCAGCCGCACTGCCTTCCCGTCCACAAAGGCTTCAACCTCACCGCGAGCAACAATCCACTTGCCCTCTCCCGCACCCGACCTTACCTCCAGGTCCAGTTCGTAGTACTCCCCCAACTCGACGGCTCGTCGAACCGCCTCCCTCAGCCGCGTCCAGCTCTCCACCGTGTGATAGCTGCTCAACTCCGCGAAGCTGGGCGGCGACAGCGCTTTGTCTCGCCCAAATATCTCGTACACCACGTCTGACCAAACAACCGTGTCCGTCGTGGCGTCCCACGACCAGGCCCCAAGACGCGCAATTCGATGTGCCTCGCTCAGCTCCCATTCGCGCTGCCGCAACACCGTTTCCAGGTTGCGCTGCTCGGTGATGTCCTGATGCATCCCCACCCACTCGGCAATGGCTCCCGCCTCGTCCCGTACCGGAACCGCACGCACCTGCATGATGCGATAGACCCCGTCTCGACGCCGCAGGCGATGCTCCAGAGCAAACGTCAGGCCGCTATCGATGGCGTCGCGCCACAGAGCCACCGTCCTCTGCCGGTCCTCGGGATGAATCGCATCCGCCCATCCGAATCCCGCAGCTTCCTCACGCGTCTGCCCTGTGAATTCCTGCCATTCCGGAATTTCACTGATCTGCTTACCTTCCGGCGTCGTCGTCCACACGATCGCCGCCATCGCCCCGATCAGCGACTGGTACCGCCCCTCGCTCAGCGTCAAAAGCCGGTCCGTCGTCCGCCTCCCCGTAAGGCGACTCTCCATCGCCTTTAACGGCTCCGCGACCACTTCCGCTCCCGACTTGGCATTTCCATCCGTCATCCCATCCACTCCTTGCAGGAAAGGGTGTCAAGCATTCTCAATCTTGCGTCCTCGTTCTAACCGCATCCGCCTTGGCCCTTCTTTTGCCACAGCCCTTGCGTCTCTTTCTGCGATTTCCTACAGGGGAAGCTGCTTTACAGTCCACCTGACTGGTCATCCTGAGCGAGCGCAGCGAGCCGAAGGACCTGGCGTCTGTCGTTGCCCTTGCTTCTCTTTCTGTCATTCCCTCGGGGAATCTGTTTTACACGACTTCAGGTAAATCCGGTCCGCAAAGGAGCTTCACATCCTGAAGTTCCTCCATTCCCGGTCGACACTTTCAAGCCGCCTGCCCTGCTGTTCCTGAGATTACGTACGGTCATACTATGCCCATGGCACCGCAGCCGCAATCCAGCCGTCACACCCGCTTCCAGCCCATCAATGCATTTCATCCCTGGCTGCCGCAGCCGAAGGCAACGCCGCGCGTACCAGCAGCGAAAGCCCGAAAGAGACCAACACCGCCTTCTCCAGAAGCAACGCGTTGTACTGCCAGCTCAACACGGCAAAGCTCGCGAATACACCTAGCGGCATCACTTCTCCCAGCAAGGCCCTCCCCCAGTCCGGCCGCAGTTCCCCGGGAACCACCCGCCGGCCAGGAAGCGGAATCAGCCGCGGCACCATCCTCCGATACGCCTCATATGGCGTGCCCAGTTTTGCTCGCAAAAACGCTTCTTCCCCCAGGATGAGTCGAAACAGGAAAAACGCCAGCAAGACAAGCGTCACCGCGGCGCCCGAAACCGGCATCAAGCCTGAGATTGCCGCTGCCATCATCCACGTCCCCAGGTACAGCGGATTGCGTATATACCGGTATGGCCCACCCGCCACCACCTGGCCCCCCGAGACCATCGCGAATCGATTCACCGTCTTCGTCCCCAGATAGGCTGTCCCCCAAACCCGCAGCCACGCTGCCAGCCCCGCTGCCACGACCAGACTCGCCGTGACCAGCCGAATCGCCACCGTCGACTGAAGTCCCAACTCCCCAAGCTCAAACCCCAGCCACAACCAGGCCGTCGCCAGCGAGCCCACCTGAAAAAAACACACCCACGGAGCCCAGAACCCAAGCAGGAGAATGGCGGTTATCAGGACAATCCGGATTCGAAATTCAATTGCTGTAGCTTTCACGCTTTTTTATTCCTCAATTCTGTAGCCTGGACCTGGCTTGGATTCAATCCATAGCACATCCAGGCCTGTTTCCCCGCAATTGGAAATCCCTCGATCCAAGCAACTTCCGACAAATATCGCTTGACATGAAAAATCCCGCCAAGCAAGCCCCGGGAAACGACCGGCCAGCACGCGCCATGATTGTTCCACGTGGAACAAAATCCCGCTCTGCAAACGCGCAAATGCGTTCTGTTATTCCCTCTAAATTGTTCCACGTGGAACAATCCAGCGTCTCAAACCTGGCAAATTGTTCCACGTGGAACAATTTGCCGAAACCAGCTCGAGCCGCCTCCCTACAATGAAAAAGTGAGCCTCAGCGAAACCATCGCCGCCATTTCCACCCCTCCCGGCCGCGGCGGCATCGGTATCGTCCGCCTCAGCGGTCCCCAAGCCCGCTCCATTGCCGAACAACTCGTTCATCTGCGCGCCCCGCTCGAACACGCTCGCGCCCGCTTCGCCGAGGTTCTCGACGAAGATTCCAAGATTGATGAAGCCCTGGTCACATTCTTCGCCGCTCCTAACTCCTACACCGCCGAAGATCTGGTCGAAATCGCCGCCCATGGCTCGCCCATTGTTTTGGATTTGCTGCTGAAAAAGGCCCTGGACTGCGGCGCGCGCCTGGCCGAACCAGGCGAATTTACCCAGCGCGCCTTCCTTTCCGGCCGGCTCGATCTCACCCAGGCCGAAGCCGTCCGCGACTTGATCGAAGCCCAGACCGTGACTCAGGCACGGCTGGCCGCGAGCCAAATGGGTGGAGCACTCAGTCGCCGAATTTCCCCGGTGAAGTCGCATTTGTTGGAGCTGATCGCGCTGCTTGAGGCGGGCATCGATTTTGCCGAAGACGACCTATCTGTAGCGCCCGAGAGCGAGTTACAACACCGCATCGGCGAGTTATTGCCGCCGCTGACAGCGCTCGAGGCAACTTATGCGCATGGCCGTATCTTGCATGACGGACTTACCCTCGCCATCGTCGGCCGGCCCAATGCCGGCAAGAGCTCCGTCTTTAATGCACTCATTGAACGCGACCGGGCCATTGTGACTGCCATGCCGGGAACGACGCGCGATACCGTGACCGAGCGCATAACTCTGGGCGGCATCCCACTGGAGTTAGTCGATACTGCCGGTCTGCGCGAAGCTACCGACGAAGCGGAGAGGCTGGGCATCGCGCGCAGCCGCGAAGCGCTGGCCGATGCCGCCATCGTACTGGTGGTCGTCGCGGCCGACGAGCTGGATGCCTCAGGAAATCTGCGCGAAGAGGACGCAGCCCTGATTGAAGCGGTGAGGGACCGCGCGGCCCTGATTGCCCTGAACAAATCGGATTTAACCGCGTTCAGCGCGGTCAAAACAGAGAAGCCTGCCTTTGGACTGCCCACGCTGGAGACTTCCGCAATTACAGGGCAAGGTATCACCGAATTGCGTGAGGCCATCCTCAAACTGGCAACAGGCGGTGCGGCCGCAGAGCCGGGCATGCTGACCAGCCTGCGTCATCACCGCGCGATTACATCCGCCATCAATGGGCTTCGCCGCGCCTCGCTTGCCGTCGATACTCATATCCCGCATGAGATGGTTTTGCTCGACTTATACGACACCTTGCGCGCACTCGACTCACTTACCGGGCAGACCACTCCTGACGATGTCCTCAATCTTATCTTCAGCACCTTCTGCATCGGTAAATAAATTTCTCCCTTTTAGGAGTCCGTCATGTCTAGATACCTTGGTGACTGCGATGTTAGTAGCTACCGAGGACGCAGATTCCCTCGGAGACGCAGATCCTTCACTTCGTTCAGGATGACGAATCGAAGTTTCACATCCGTGGGAGATTGCTTAGCCGACGGGATAAAGACGAATGGTGTGGGCGGCGGACATAGGATCCTGAGGATCGACATAGTTCGCTGACCGACGAGTGAGAGTGAGGACAGTGATGTCATCGTCCTGGCCGAAGTTGACGGCGACTTCGGTGGCTTCTTCGGCAGTCGGTTTGGTGGCAAAGATCGCCTTGAGCCGCTCGAAGCTGAGTAGTTCGCCGGCCGGGTTGCGGGCTTCGAGCAGGCCGTCGGTGAAGAGAGAAAGCTGATCGCCGACATCGAGATGCAGAACTGACTCTTCGTACGTGGCGCTGGTCGCAAGGCCGAGCGGCAACGCACCGTCGAGTGTGATTTCGCGGCCGTTCACAAAGGGTGAAGGGTGGCCTGCACTGGAGATTTCGCAGTAGCCGTTGGCCTCGAGACGCAGGGCAATGCAGGTGGCAAACCCGCC
>CAILBQ010000393.1 GCA_903832475.1 uncultured Acidobacteriota bacterium
CGAAGGCCAGGAACACCACGACTTCCACGCACAGCATGAAGATGCGCGAGAGCAGGAACGAGGCAAGGTACTGCCAGCGCGGCATGGGCGAGGCGACGAGACGCTTGAGCAGCTTTTTTTGTCGGGCTTCGACGATGGCGAAAACAAGTCCCCAGATGGCCGGGCCCATCAAGTTCATGCCCAGCAGGCCGGGTACGACGAAGTCGATATAGCGGGAACCTTTTTCATGCACCAGTTGGTTGCTGGAGGTCACGACTTCCTTGAGACCCGAGGCGGTTTGAATGGCGCGATCAGCGAGCAGGCGTGCAGTGCGCCCATCCGGGTTGGTGTCGTCGTACTTGTAGGAAACGGCCGGGTTGGCCTGGCCTGCATCGGGTTGCTGGATGGCTAGCAGGAGGATGCTCCCAGTGGCGAGGGCGCGCGTTCCTTCGGCCTCCGTCATGGTGGAGGCGCTGAGTCCCTTGTCGCTGGAAAGTTTCTGCGTGAGCTGCGGTGTGGTCGCCGCGACTTGCAGGATATCGGCGGGTCGATTGCGAAAGGCAAGGCCCAGGCCGACGGCGAGAAGGATGGGAAAGATAAAAGTCCAGAAGACGGCCTCTGGTTCGCGCAGGAAGAGGCGAAAGCGAACCAGCGTGAGCTGTGCCAGTGAGCTGGAGTCGAAACGGCTGGGAGCTTGATTACTCATCGCGAAGAGTCCTTCCGGTGAGGCCAACGAAGACGTCTTCGAGGGTAGCCGAGTGGGTGCGGAACTCGCTCAAGTCGAGACCTTGCGCGGTCAGCTCGGCAAAGATGGCCGGCACCGCGGTGTGCAGGTGCGAAACGGAAAGCTGGTGCAGTCCGGCATCGACGCGGTGCGATTGAATGCCAGGGATTGCCAGCATGGGAGCGACTTCGACTTCATGCGGAGTTTCGCTTGCGGCTCGAGCCGATGCGGTGCTGAATTCGACGATGTGTTCGCCGCCGATTGAGGCAATCAGCTCCTGCGGTGTACCGAGGGCGATGATCCTGCCGTGATCCATGATGCCGACGCGGTCGCAGAGTCGCTCAGCCTCGTCCATGTAGTGGGTAGTCAGGATGATGGTGCGTCCGCCGCGCTTTAGCTCGTCAACTAAGTCCCACAGATGGCGGCGCGCCTGAGGATCTAGGCCGGTGGTGGGCTCGTCGAGGAAGAGCAGTTCCGGGTTGCCCACGAGAGCGCAAGCCATGGCCAGGCGCTGCTTCTGCCCGCCGGAAAGTCCGCCGACGCGCGAGTTGCGCTTTTCCTCAAGCTGCGCCGTCTTGATGGATTCGTCGACGGAAAGACCCTGCTTGAAGAAGCTGCGAAAAAGGCGCAGCGTTTCTTCCACCTTGAGCTTTTCCGGGAACTGCGTTTCCTGCAGCTGGATGCCGATGCGCTGGCGAAGCTGGTCGGCGCCGGTCTGCCAGTTCAGGCCGAGAAGTTCGACGGTGCCGGAATCCGGATCAGTCAGGCCTTCGCAGATTTCGATGGTGGTGGTCTTGCCGGCGCCGTTGGGGCCGAGCAGGCCGAAGCACTCGCCGCGCGCAACTTCGAGATCGAGGCCGTCGACCGCGGTGACGTCGGTGAAGGACTTGCGCAGACTTTTCAACAAGAGGGCGGGCCCGCCGGGAATGGCCGCGGGGACGCCTTTCGGTGAGGACGGAGCGTTCATAGTGATTGCCCCAGCTTACCGGGGATTGAGCAGCGAGGCCAGTCTAGGGAAAGAAATCTCGCGAATTTTTATTGTGGCTGCATGGCGGCGGGCCGGGCTTGGGGAGGGAGGGGGCGATTGGCGGGGACGCCAAGGTGCTTCTCGCCCCAATTCCACATCGCATCCATGACCGGAATAAGTTGACGGCCAGCATCGGCGAGCGTGTAGTCGACGCGCGGGGGATTGGATTCGGTTACGTGCCGGTTCACCAGGCCATCGGATTCGAGCTGACGAAGCTGCGCGGCCAGCATTTTCTCAGAAACGCCGGGAAGATGGTCGCGGATCTCGGCGAAGCGCAGGGATGCAAAGGAGAGATGCCAGAGGATGAGCACTTTCCATTTGCCGGAAATCACGTTGGAGGTGGCCTGTACGGGGCATCCGAAATGGTCTTTCATGAGCGAACTCCCACTTACAAATTTGTGCGTACTTCCGGAACGCTGAATGGATCGGTATCTTCAGTGAGGCAAGCTTATTGCACAAGCGGGCGAGGCGGCGAGAAGGCTGGCCAGTAAGCCGAACTTTCATGAAAAAGGCGGTTGAAAGATGGAAATGCCGTCGAATCCATTTGCGATCCTGACCTTCATTTCCGCGCCGGCGGTGTTGACGAATGCGTCCTGCGTGCTGCTGTTCGGCACGGGGAACCGGTATGGCCGCGCTGTGGATCGCGTGCACGAACTCGCCGATGCGATCCAGGCCGGCTCAATGGAGTCGGGAGAGCAAAATTTCCGGGTGCGGCAACTGGGATCGGCGGAGCGGCGCACGCTGCTGATTGTTCGCGCCCTGACCTGCTTCTATACAGCGGTTGCTTCTTTTGTGTTCAGCACGCTGATTTCGCTGGTGGGGGCGGTGCTGGTGTCGTTGCAGAATTCCCGCGCGGTGAATTTGACGTTCGTCCTTGCCTTTCTGGCGGGAGCGCTAGGAGTGCTGGCGATGATTACCGGCGCGCTGATGCTGGTCCGCGAAACTCGTTACTCCTTTGCCATGCTGCGGGAAGAGAACGCCTTCATCACACGTCGCATCGGCCAACATTCCTGACGTAACCGTTTTGAAAGGAAGTCTTCATGAGTTACTCCTCGCGGATTGAAGCCAGTGATTGTGTGATTCTCTTTGCCGATTTGCAGGCGGGGATCGTGGACCTGACCAAGACGACGCCGATCGATCGGTTGAAAAAATCGGTTCTGGGGCTGTCGAAGCTGGCAAAGGTGATGGAGATTCCAGCCGTAGTTTCGGCGATCGCTGGAGAGGACGGAAGTCCGGCCAAGATCGTGCCCGAGATTGCCGAAGGGCTGGGCGATTTGCCGACGCATCATCGCAGCACCTGCGACTCGTTTTTGAATGAAGAGATTTTGCAAGCGATTAAAGCGACGGGGAGGAAGACACTCTTGATCGCCGGTGTGGCGACGGAGCTGGCGGTGCAGCTTCCGGCGCTTTCCGCGGCAGATGCCGGCTACCGCGTCTACGTGGTGCTGGACGCCTGTGGCGGCATGAGCGAGCGGACGGAACAGGCGGCGCTGCTGCGCATCGCCAAGGCTGGCGGGACCGCCGTGTCAGTAATGAGCTTAGCCGGGGAACTGGCAGGTGATTTGCGCACAGAGAAGGCGCAGCAGGCGGTCGGCATTCTGTATGCAATGGCGCAGGGCTGAAGCGCTCGGCTGGGATTTCACAGACAAACGGGAAGGGAAGGTGCTTTGCCATGCGCTGGGTGTTTGCGGTGGTGTGTCTGTGCGGTCTGATGGGGCCGGTTGCCACGGCGCAGACGGTGCAGTCCTGGAACGAAGTCGACCTGGCCGCCAACTGGAACCGGGCAAGCTTCACGCTGCCCATGGTGATCCGGTTGGACACGCAGCTTGCGAATCCTCAACTAGCGGCGACCGGCTTGCTGGTAGACCTGCCGGTGGCGCGCCATTTCATCATCACGCCTGGATATCTTTTCGCCGATCTGCCGCAGAGTTCTACGCAGGTGCATGTGCCGCTGCTGGCGGGATCGGTGGTGTGGCATGCAGGCAAGTTCAGCTTGGCGGATCGCAACCGGGTAGAGAAGCTTTATGGATACGGCACCGAGCCAGTTCGGTACCGGAACCGCATCCTCGTGGACCGGCCGTTTGGCCTTTCGCACCGATGGCATGCCTTTGCCAGTGACGAAGTTTTCTGGAATCTTTCGAACGCGACGTGGAATCAGAACCGGCTGCAGTTGGGAGGAGGGGTTCGGCTGAGTCGGGCCGCGTTCCTGGACATGTATTACTTGCAGCGGGATGCCAGCGGGGGTGCCGTGGAGACGCGCGCACTGGGGACGACGCTGAGGATTCTGCTGAGACCGGCGCGGGGCGAAGCCGTCAAGCTGCCCCAGAAAGCAGGAGAGTGATGAGCGGATTGCCGAATACGGGCATGTCAATCGAGGAGATGAAGCAATTCATCCTGGATCACTTTGAGCAGTTTGTGAACCGGAAGAATGTGGACATCGCGGATGTCAACTTTGCGCCGGAGTTTGTCGATCACGGGACAGACGTGCCCGCGGGGCTGCCTCCCGGTCCGGAGGGGGCGAAGCTGTATGTTGGCGGCGCGCTGAAGAAGTTCCCGGATATGCACGTCACGGTGGAGGACATCGTTGCGGAAGGTGACAAAGTTGTGGTGCGCAACGTATGGCGGGCCACCGAGCCGGCAAGCGGCCAGAAGCTGCAATTCGGCGGGATTGTAATCTGGCGGATTGCACACCGCCAGATTGTGGAGCGCTGGGCGTACCTGGAAAGCCCGAAGGCGGTTTAAGAAAGGCTCAAGCCGAACGACGGGCTGCCGTTGCTTTGGCCCCCTTACGCGGTGCGCTCGGTTTCTTGCTTGTGGCTTTGGCGGGTGCCTCAGCGCTTCTCTGCCATGCGAAGTCGAGCGCGGTCCGAACAAGGTCAGGATGGGCGTGGTCCAGCCTGACCAGGGTGCTGCCTTTCAGCCCCCACGCGCCCTTGGCTTTTTCGAAGATGTGGGGATGTGTCTGGATCAACCGCTGCTGTTCGTCCGGCGGCAGTTTGATCATGCCCCAGTTGTTGTCGGGATAGCCGAGGGTGGCGAAGATGCGACCGTGGGAGCGGAAGTCGGCGCGACGCATGTGTGCCCCTTCCACCGTCTCAGGGAGAGCCAGGATCAATTCGCGAAATTCATTGGCAGTCATTTGTCCACTCCCCGCTCGGCGCCGTTGTTGAGCGCATGGGCGATCCACCACTTGTAGCCAAATGGATCGAGGATGCCGGCCATGCGGTCGCCGTAGGGCTGATCGGCGGGTTCGCGCAAGCTGGTGGCTCCGGCATTGAGCGCCGTCTGGTAGGTGGCGTCGCTGTTCTCGACGTACACCATAAGGCTGACAGGCGATCCTTGGTAGTGAGGTGCGGCGAACGCTTCAATGGCAGGGTTCTCGTCGGCCAGCATGATGACCGAGTCGCCAATCGTGATCTCGGCGTGAACGATTCTGCCCTCGGGCGCGTTCATGCGCAGCTTTTCCGTGGCGCCGAACACTTTGCCATAGAACGCGATGGCTTCAGCGGCGTCGACGAACATCAGGTACGGCTGGACGCTGTTGTATCCAGGGGGTGCATGACGGGTGTTTTGCAAGGTATTGGACATGGGGAACTTCTCCTCTGCCGTCATGCTCAACGCAGGACTGGCGCTGTGGATTGTAAAAAAATGACGGAAGGCAAGATTTTGCTACAGGAACATTAGAGCAGGGGCACGTGATTGAGATGGGGAGTGGCGGCCAGAGCGTATTCGCTGGGGGTCATGCCGGCGAAGGAGCGGAAGTCATGAATGAAGTGAGCCTGGTCGAAGTAGCCACAGTCCGCCGCAAGGGCGGCCCAAACTTGATCCGAGCCGCGATGAAGCTTGCGAAGAACGTGCTGAAACCGCCGGACACGCTGGAAGGTCTTGGGTGCGAGGCCGGTTTGCTCGCGAAACACTTCCATGAACCGCCGGCCGCTGAAGCCGGTTTGTTCCGCGAGATGTTGAATGCGGACAGCCGTGCCGGGACGGCTCAACTGCCGGGCGGCAAACCGGATCTCGGGAAGCAGAGGCCGGCCCGACTTTAAGCGCGAAAGCAGGCTTCTTTCGAGGATGCGGAACATGGCCGCGACGCCAGCCTCTGCACGAGGCGCATGAGCGGATGCCATCAGCATTTCTTCGCGGAGGAGAGCGGCGTGGCCGGGCCACAGGTCGTCAAGGCTGTAGGTGTTGTTGGCCACTTCAGAGGCGGGCATATCAAGGAAGGGAAGTGCGCCGCCTGGGTGAAACTGGATGCCGATGACGCGTTCCTGGCGGCTGGTATCGATGATGAAGCAGTCGCTGCGCGCTCCGCAAAAGATGGCGGGCGGATAGGTGGTAGAACAGCGAGGGTCGGCCGCGTCGTAAATGTGAACCGGCTGATCGCGGAGGTCGAAGACGATGCCCGACTCCCCATTGGGCAGCAGACGCTCCTGGGCGTGCGCCCCCTGAAGGCCTTCCGAGTACCAAAGGCAAGACACCAGGGCGTCCAGTGGCGGTGCCGGAATTTGGCGGCAGTAGATCATGAACAGTTCGCGTTGATTGTACTCATTTCCCGGGACGCCAGAAACCGCTTCATCAAGGTGCAGCCGCGAGGGTGGGAGGGGGAACGGCACGAGCCGACACTCGTGCAGATAAACTGTAAGAAGGAGAAGCCATGGGCCTGGGCGCCAAAATCCGCATCACGCTGGAGATGATCAAGTGGGAGCACTCGATCTTTGCGCTGCCGTTTGCGCTGACGGGCGCGCTGCTCGCGGCGCAGGGCCTGCCGGCGTGGCGTACCCTGGCATGGATCCTGGTGGCGATGATTTCTGCCCGGTCGGCGGCTATGGCGTTCAATCGCTGGGCCGATGCGGCGCTGGATGCGGCCAATCCCCGGACGAAGATGCGGGCTATTCCAGCCGGGCAGCTTTCGCGCAGCTTTGTGCTGCTGTTCACGCTGGTGATGATAGCCATCTTCCTGGCAGCTTGCGCGGAGTTGAACCGGTTGACGCTGGAATTATCGCCGGTCGTGCTGTTGGTTCTGCTGGGCTACTCCTATATGAAGCGAATCACGCGCTGGAGCCACCTGGTGCTTGGTCTGGCGCTGGGTTTGGCGCCTTCGGCGGCCTGGATTGCAGTGCGGGGCAGCCTGGACTGGCGCATTGCGGTGCTGACTGCGGTAGTGGTTTGCTGGGTGAGCGGGTTCGACATTCTTTATGCCTGTCAGGACATGGAGCATGACCGCGAGGCCGGACTCTTCAGCGTGCCGCAGGCGCTGGGGCTTGTAGCGGCATTTTGGGTGGCGCGACTGCTGCACCTCGCGGTAGTCGGCCTGCTGATCTGGTTTGCGCTCCTCTTTCATTTCGGGGTGGCGGGATGGATTGGAATCGGCGCCGTGGCGCTGCTGCTGCTCTACGAACACATGCTGGTCTCGCCCCGCGATCTGAGCAAGCTGAATGCCGCGTTCTTCGCCATGAATGGCGTCATCGCCATGGTTTTTCTTGGATTCGTCGCTACCGATCTATGGCTGGCGACACGGCGCTAAAACAACACCTCGCATCTTCGCGAATTCTGTAGCGCAATTCCGAATCGCGGCTGTGATACTTTTCGGATATACGAATCTTTCTCCCCGCGAGGGGGCAGCTTCATCCCACGGCGTAGTCAGCAGTGTCGCGCAGGAGCGCATTCTCAACTTGAAGAAAATCGCGATCCAGGGAGAACCCGGCTCGTTCAGCCACGAAGCCGCAATCAAGCTTGCCCCGGATGGGCGCATCGTCCCCTTCTCGCTGTCAGCGGAGGCGTTCACCGCGCTGGTGCGAGGAGAGGTGGATGCTGCCGTCATTCCCATCGAGAATTCGCTGGCTGGTTCGGTTTCAGAACATTTCGACTTAATGCTGACGCATGATGTGACCATCGTTCGCGAAACACTGTTGCGCATCAAGCACAACCTGATCGCCATCTCCGGCGCAGGACTGAACCAGATCGACCGGGTGTTCTCGCATCCCGTCGCGTTGGCGCAATGCCGGCGATTCCTTGGCGAGCACCCGAAGATGGAAGCCTTTGCGTTCTATGACACGGCGGGCAGCGTCAAGCAGCTGGTCGAGCTGCGCGATCGCCATGCCGGAGCGATCGCAAGCGAGGCAGCTGCGCTATATTATGGAGCGCAGATCCTGGCTTCCGGCATTGAGGACAATCCTGAGAACTTCACCCGATTCTTTTACCTGGTGCGAACCGGGGAAGCGCAGCGCGATCCCGACGCCAACAAGCTCAGCGTGGCATTTTCCGTGGAAAATCGAACCGGGACCCTAGCCGCGGCGCTCACCGAATTGGCCAAAGGCGATACCAACCTTACCAAAATCGAGTCGCGTCCCGTCCATGGCCGGCCGTGGGAATATGTGTTTTATGTCGACTGCCAGCTGCGGGCAGCGGAAGACGGAGACCGGGCAATTGCCTCCCTTCGCGCCCACTGCTCCATGGTGAAAGAATTGGGAAGGTACCAGGAAGCCGTCCGGTAGCCACTCGTGGACTCCGTGGACGGGGCCTTTCCCCTTGCCGTAAGTCCTACTCCGTCAAAATTCACTGAAGTCGAAGGGCCGTTGCGGACTGCGCGGACAGGCCAGCCCATGGCCCTTCCGTCATTGCTTATCTCCAATTACTGCAACGTTTCCAGTTCATCGTTCGGTCGACCCTGGGCTTAAAGTAAGGCTTCTACCGGACGATGAGGGGGTTGCAGGCTAAGTGAGCCACAAGACTTCGCTGATCTGCCCCGTGATTTTCAGCAGCACCGGAACAAGCGGGCTGTTGATTGTCGTACTCCACCCTAGCGAGGTCGGGCAGCGGAGACAGCGACATCTCTGAAACTTTCAGACTTGTGTGGTGTCTAATAAGGAAAGTTGATACGAGGATGCGCAATGTTGAATTCACCCCAGGATGCTAAGAACGAATTGGAACCCATCGAAAAACTCCCTCTGAAGGCTTACCCGATACTTCCTGTACGCGACACGGTCTTATTTCCCCATGCAGTCTTACCTCTCACGGTAGGGCGGGAGAGCTCTATCCAGTTGATTGAGTCGTTGGGTGACCAGCGAACGATCGTGGTCGTTGCGCAACGCGATGCGCGCCAGGACGCTCCTACGCCAGATCAGTTGCATGAGTACGGCACGCTGGCCACAGTGCACAAAGTTGTCAAAATGCCCAATCAGAGCCGCTTCGTCTTCACCGAAGGAACATCGCGCGTTCGCTTGACCCGCTTCAGCCAGACAGAACCATTTCTGATGGCCGAGGTAGAAACGCTCCTCGATGCTCAACCTGCTGAGGAAGCCGGTTCAGATGCTTTGGAGGCTTTGCAGCGGAATGTGATCTTCCAGTTCCAGCAAATCGTCAGCGCTTCACCCACGCTTTCAGACGAACTGCAGACGATTGCCGCGAATATTCATGAGCCAGGTCGGGTTGCGGATTTCATCGCGTCCTCATTGCCATTCCTCACGACCGCGGACAAACAGGCTTTGCTGGAGTCCTCTGATGTTGCGGTGCGGCTGGAAAAAATCAACCAGCACCTTGCTAAGGAGATCGATGTTCAGCAGCTTCGCAACAAGATTCAGAGCGAAGTTCAAGATCAGGTACAGCAATCGCAGCGGGATTACTACCTTCGCGAACAATTAAAGGCAATTCAAAAGGAACTTGGCGAAGTCGATGAAGGGCAACGAGATATTGATGAATTACGGCAGAAAATCGAAGCAGCCGGCATGCCTGATGACGTTAAGAAAGAAGCTTTGAAGGAACTGAATCGCCTATCGCGCATGTCGCCAATGGCGTCGGATTCTTCGCTGGTGCGCAACTACGTCGAATGGCTTGCGGCTTTGCCTTGGGCGCGCAGTACCGGCGCCAAGGTCGACATCAACAAGGCGCACGAGATCCTTGCGGAAGATCACTATGGCTTGAAAAAGGTGAAAGACCGCATCCTGGATTACTTGAGCGTACTGGAGTTGAAGCCGGACATGAAGGGGCCAATTCTTTGCTTTGTTGGGCCTCCGGGTGTCGGAAAAACTTCACTGGGTAGGTCGATCGCCCGGGCGCTGGGTCGCAAGTTTCAGCGGGTATCGTTGGGCGGGATGCACGACGAGGCGGAAATTCGCGGACATCGGCGGACTTACGTTGGTGCGCTTCCCGGCCAGATCATGCAGAGCATTCGCCGGGCTGACACGAATGATCCGGTGATTATGCTGGATGAACTGGATAAGCTGGGCCGGGATTTTCGCGGTGATCCGGCGGCTGCTCTATTGGAAACGCTTGATCCGGAACAGAACTCGACCTTCCGGGACAACTATCTGGATGTGCCTTTCGATCTCTCCAAGGTGCTTTTCATCTGCACGGCAAACATGCTCGATCCCATTCCCGAGCCGCTGCTGGACCGGATGGAAATCATCCATCTGCAAGGCTACACTGAAGAAGAAAAAGTAAGTATTGCCTACAAGTACCTCATTCCGAGGCAGATCGAAGCCAACGGAATTCCGTCGGAGTTGATCGACTTCCCTGAGGATGCAGTGCGTCAGTTAGTGCGCCACTATACGCGGGAGGCGGGAGTCCGCAAGCTGGAGCAGGTGCTAGGAACTGTGTGCCGGAAGGTCGCACGCCGTTATGTGGAAGGGGCCAAGCAGGAGAACTTCGAGAAGCTGGTCATCGACAAAGACCTGTTGCAGGAGTTCCTGGGCGGCGTTCAGGTGCGAGTGGATATGGAAGTCTTCGAGCGAACGCGGCGTCCCGGCGTCGCGGTTGGACTGGCCTGGACTCCGGCGGGAGGAGACATTCTCTTCATCGAAGCAAACCGCATGAAGGGCAAAGGAAGCTTCACGGTGACAGGCCAGATTGGCGAAGTCATGCAGGAATCGATGCAGGCAGCGCTGACCTGGGTTCGGTCGAACGCTGGAAGTCTGGGGCTGGAGGAGGATTTTAACTCGCAAGTCGATCTTCACATCCACGTCCCGGCGGGAGCGATCCCTAAGGACGGTCCTTCGGCCGGTGTGACCATGGTGACAACCCTGGTTTCGCTGATGACGAACACGCCCATCCGGCCGTTCACGGCCATGACGGGCGAGGTCACACTGAGCGGGAATGTGCTTCCGGTTGGCGGGATCAAGGAGAAGTTCCTGGCGGCTCGCCGAGCGGGCGTGCAGCACGTGATTCTTCCCGCCGACAACCGGCAGAACGTGGAAGAAGATTTAACGCCTGCCCAGATCGAGGGCGTCACGATTCACTATGCGAGTCGCGTGGAAGAGGTTTTGGCCGCAGCGCTGCCGCTTCTCAACGCCCGTCCGCAGGATAACGAAGCCGGTGCGGGTATCCCGCTCGGCCCGCTCGTTTAATCGGAGGAAACCGAAACAAATAAATACCCAAGCCTGTTCCTGTCGAGGGAGCGGGCTTTGGTCTTTAGGGAGAGAAAAAGGTAATGGTCGGCGACAAGCGATTCATTTTGAATAAGGTAGGAGCCGTTATGGGGACATGCCAAAGTTCGTTTTCCACAGCTTTTCCGCAGTTAAGAGGATTTTCCATTTAAAGGTTGATCAACTTTGATCAGTGATCTCGACATAGCTAAACGAGTCGTTCTAGAAAATGTAGTAAACCAATGATTTAATTGAGGTAGCGAGAAATCACCTGGACAAGGTTTGTAGTGTGCGTGCCAAAACCTCGACACCACGTTCGATCGCGGCAGGCTCGGCAAACTCGTCTGGTCGGTGACTCACCCCCGCTCGGCAGGGGATAAAAATCATGGTGACTGGGGCGAGGCGGGCTAGGAAAAGAGAATCGTGATATGCCCGGCTGACCATCCGGCAGCTTGAAACTCCGGCAGCCGCGGCGCTGGCTTCGACGATCTCAACAAGCCGGGGATCGCAGGTGGCCGGCGGATCGGCGTTGACCGTCTCGAAAGATATGCATACGCCTCGGCTGCCCTCGGTGGCTGCGGCTGATCTCTTCAGTGATGTGAGGACTGAGTCGCGACGGCCGGCGTCCGTGTCTCGGACGTCGATTTCCAACACGACCTGAGAAGGAACGGAATTGACGGCCCCAGGGAAAACTTCGCAGACGCCGACTGTGGCGACAGTGTCGATGGCGCCGGTGGACTTCGCAGCCGACTCGAGCGCCAGGATCAGTTCCGCCGCAGCGGCGAGCGCATCGTGGCGGTCGGGCATCAGCATGGCTCCGGCATGGCCACCTTCGCCTTCGATTTTTACGCGCAACGAAGCAGGAGCGGCAATGTGAGTAACGACGCCAAGATCTGTCCCGCTCCGTTCCAGCAGAGGACCTTGTTCAATGTGAAGTTCGATGAAGGCGTGGTAGGTGTCGGAGCCAAGGCGCACCGATTCCAGCCCGCCGGCAAATCCCGCCGAGGAGCGCAGATCATCGAGGCTGCGTTCCTGCTTATCGCGCAGTTGCCGCGCCCGATCCGCCGACAAGACGCCTCCCATCATGCGACTGCCCAGGCAGCCGATGCCGAACCGGGTCGGTTCTTCCGAGGTGAACAGGATCAGTTCGATGGAGCGGCGCGGCTGGAAACCCGCCCGCTGCAGCGATCGGATTGCCTCCAGACCACCGAGGACGCCGACTGTACCGTCATACGCGCCGGCATTGGGAATGGCATCGATGTGGGAACCGGTCGCTACGGGAGCCAGACCAGATTCTGAACCTTCCCATCGGACGAAGGTGTTACCAACCGCATCCTCGCGGATGGATAAGCGTGCGGCCGAGCAGAGTTGCTTGACGTATTGGCGTGCTCGCAGGTCCGCGTCACTGAAAACGACGCGGGTGACGACGGGCGGCTCGCCCTCAGAGATTCGGGCCAGAGCAGCCAGCTCCGCCATCACAATGTCGATTTTCACCAGGGGTTTGAGCATAAGTCCCTATTTTGCCAGCGGGTGACGATACCAGTCTTTATAAATGAGGTATTTGGCCGGCACTTTGCCAATCGCGCCAAACCACTGGGGACAGTAGGGGGCCATCCAGATGAAATCTCCAGCCGTGACCGGGTACCAGTTGTCGCCGAGCCGGTAGATGCCGCCGCCCTCCAGCATGAGCAAGCCATGCTCCATGATGTGGACCTCGACCATGGCCAACGAGGCGCCTGGATCGTAAGTCATGGTATTGACGGCGAAGTCGTAGGCAGTACCGTCCGGCATCATGCGCTTGACCTGCAAAGCCGGATCGCCGCCGAGCGGCTCAGAGGGTAGATCATCCTCTTGTCCAAAAAAAGCGCAGACCTTGGTAATTTTCTCGTCGACTGCGATGAAGGACTTCTCGATGACGACGGCGGTGGCGGCGGTTTTTGCCTGGATGCGATGCGGGCTCCCGGCCGGGACAAAGACGAATCCGCCTCTGACAACACGATGGGTAGCTTGAACAGAATGAACGGCTTGCTCGGTGGTTTGCAGACAAACCTCAAGTTCGCCGCTGACCAGATAAACAAACCGCTGTATGTCGCCGGGGAGGTCGGGGAGCAGGCCGCCGGCGGAGAATTCGGCAGTCATCATAGTGAAGCCCGCCCCGATGCGTGGCCCGCAGTGGACGATGAATTCCACGCCAGCAGTGCCCGGCAGAGGCGTACGAATGAAGGTGTCAGGCGTCTGCAGCAGGTGATCCGACTTAAGGCTACTTCGCGTCTCGCCTAGATTTGGAAGCATAGATTCCTCTTTCGGTTTCACTCATAAACAAAACGAAAATTATCACTTATACGATTTTCAGAGCAAGCCTTCGGAGAAAGAGACTCCCCACTGTCAGTGCAGTGTCGATATCGTGGGGGCGGACCGATTCATTGGGATGGTGGCTGACTCCGCCGGGGCTTTGCAGGAATAGCATGGCCGCGGGCAGTCGGGTGCCGAGGACCATGGCGTCGTGGCCGGCGCCGCTGGGCATGCGGCGAACGGGCAGTCCGGCGGCTTCGACACATTCCGCCAGGACGGCCGTCAGCTGTTCGTCCATGGGCACAGCGGGCTGGTCCATGAGGCGTTTACTTTCGCATTCAATGCCGCGGCGCATGGCGATGGACGATGCTTTCTCCAGCAACTCGGCCACTGCTTCTTCACGAACTGCATCGTGGGCGGCGCGAACGTCGAGACTGACATGAACGGCTCCGGGGATGACGTTGGCCGCATTGGGATGGGTGGCGACTTTGCCAACGGTCGCGACCAGGGCGGCTTCGGCGTGATCGCCGAGCAGGGGTGGGTTAAGAACCGGGCGTCGAGCGATTTCCTCCACGGCGCAGATCCACTCGGCCGCGGCAGCGAGAGCGTCATGGCGAAGCGTCATGGGCGTGGTGCCGGCATGGTTGGCGTGGCCGAGAAACTGAAGTTCACATCGGGTTTGGCCGACGATACCGGTGACGACGCCCAGGGACAGGTTTTCCGCTTCGAGAACAGGACCCTGTTCAATGTGGATTTCTAGAAAGCCTATGGTGTCTTCGCCGATCTGGGCTTGAGGCAGGCCGCCGGGATCCAAGCCGAAATCCAGGATGGCTTGGTTGAGGGACACGCCCTCCGCATCGCGCAGCGCGAGCAAAGCGGGATCGAAGCGGCCGGCGACGGCGCGGCTACCCAGAAACGGGACGCCGAAGCGGACCCCTTCTTCCTCGGAAAAGGCGATGATTTCGATGGCCAGCGGCAGCGAATTTGCCACGGCCTGACGAGCGAGTTCAATCGCCATCACCACCCCCAGGACGCCATCGTAGGCACCGGCATCTGGAACGGTGTCGATATGGGAACCGAGCACCATGCGGCGCGGGCCTGCTCCTTTGGGCTGCCAGAGGCCGCGCAGGTTTCCGGCGGAGTCGACCGAGACCGTCATTCCGACCTCCAGCATTTGCGAGCGCAGGCGAGCGTAGACCTGGGAAACGGGCGGGGTGAGAAAACGGCGAGTGATGCGGCCGGGCTCTTCGCTCATCGAGGCAATCAGCCGGCACTCCTCGAGAATGGCGGCGGCTGCCAAGGAGGTCTGCTCGGGGCTGGCCGTCTGGGAAGGGATGGTCATGGGACACGCTGCAATTCGACGCCATGGGCTTTGGGGTCCATCATGGCGCCCGTCGGGGCGGCGCCGCCGCGAGACCAGAAAATGCATTCGCCGCGCAGGTAAGTTTCCAGGATCCGGCCTCTCAGGGTTGCTCCAAGGTAGGGAGACTGCTTGTGGTTGAACCAAAGATCTTCCGGAGTTACGGTCCATTCTGCTTTGGGATCGAAGACAATCAGGTCGGCGTCGTAGCCGGGAGCCAGGGTCCCTTTGCGGCCGGTAAGCCCGGCCAGGCGCGCCGGCTCGCTTGCC
Source organism: uncultured Acidobacteriota bacterium (assembly GCA_903832475.1). Taxonomy (GTDB): domain Bacteria; phylum Acidobacteriota; class Terriglobia; order Terriglobales; family Acidobacteriaceae; genus Acidicapsa. The sequence continues at coordinate 15,012 of CAILBQ010000393.1, forward strand.
AGCCATTTCCCAATTAATTCCAGGCCGCCAACGCGCCGCTCGGGGTTCCGTTCGAGCAGAGCTGTCCAGATGACCGGCATGGCAAGGCCCAGGCTGGCGATGCCTCCCCACGCCTGATCGAATCGCCCGCTTTCCCGATGCTTCAGCTCCGGTGGGCAGGGAGAGTGGTCGCTGGCGATCATATCGATGGTGCCATCGTAAAGGCCCTGCCAGAGGGCTTCGCGGTTGGCAGCGCTGCGGATGGGCGGAGCGCATTTGTACTCGGTGGCGCCGTCGGGGATGGCCTCGGCGGCAAACCAGAGATAGTGCGGGCAGGTCTCCACGGTGATTTTGAGTCCTGCTTGGCGCGCCTTCTTCAGAGCCGGCAGAGCGCGGGCGGTTGCCAGGTGAACAATGTGAATCGGCGTCTCGAAGATGACGGCGAGGCCGATAAGCAGTTCGATGGCTTGCAATTCAGCGTCGTCGGGGCGAGATGCGAGATATGTCGCGTAGCCTCGCCAGTCCGTATCGTCGTCGGCATTCAAGAGGGCGGTTGCCTGCTCGACCGGACCCGCCAGTTCTGCATGCGCGAGCATCGGCAGATCGGAGCCGCGGAGGACCGCCAATCCTTTGCGCAGTTGCGCTTCGTCGACCCACGCGAAGGTATCGATGCCCGAGTCGACGAGGAAGCACTTGAATCCGGGGACGCCAGCCTCGATTAGGCCTGGCAATTCGGCTTCATTCCCGTTTTCGCCGGAGTTGCCGACGAGGCCGCCCCAGGTCATCCAGTCCACCCAGGATTTTGAGTCGGGCTGAATCTGTTCTGAGACCAGTTTGCTGGGGAGGGAGCCGGCTGCCGAACGCTTGGCAGCCAAGGCGCCGACCGTGGTGGTTTCCGGGATGCAATTGAGCGGCATGTCCACCAGGGTGGTGATGCCGCCGGCGGCTGCGGCCTGGGTTGCTGTAGGAAATCCTTCCCAGGCGCGTCGACCAGGGTCGGCTGTTCCGTCCAGATCACCGGCGTCGTTGATATGAACGTGGGTGTCGACCAGGCCGGGAAGCAAAACATGATCCCCGTAGTCTCGCAGATGCGCATCGGCTGGTACATTTTCCCAGTCGACCACGTCCACGATGCGGCCGGAGCGAACCAGCACCGCGGCTGGACGCAGGCCGTCGGGCGTGAGCACGCGCGTGGAGCGGAACGCCCAGATCAGACTCGACTTCCAGTTATCAGCCGCAACCGACGGTGTCTCTGCGGCTTGTCCCAGGCTCTGGCGATCGCCCTGTGCCATACTGTCGTTGATCCTCGAAATTCAAGTGTATCGGAGGCCGAACCAGCATGCCGCACTCGCCAAATCCTGCCCACCTGAGGCGGGCCATTGCACTGGCGCAGGAGAATATTCTTGCCGGCCGGGGAGGTCCGTTCGCCGCAGTCATCGTCCGCGACGGCGTGATCGTTGCGGAAGGGGCAAACTCGGTGACGTCGAGCAACGACCCGACCGCCCATGGGGAAGTGAACGCCATTCGCAATGCGTGTCGGGCTCTGGGTACTTTTTCTCTGGCCGGCTGCGAAATCTATTCGAGTTGCGAGCCCTGCCCCATGTGCCTGGCCGCCATTTACTGGGCCCGGCTGGGAGCCATCTATTACGGCAGCAATCAACTGGATGCGGCCAAGGCAGGCTTCGATGACGCGTTTCTTTACGAAGAGGTGCGCAAGGAAAGTGGTGCGCGCAGCATTCCCGCCCAGCAGCTGCTGCCGCACGAGGCCTGGGAGGCGTTTGCCGCCTGGCTGGCTCTGCCCGACAAAATCGATTATTGAGTTCAGTAAGTGAAGTGATTGGGACCGGAAATTGGAGCGATCCGGTGGTGTTGACCGTCCGCGGCGCAGCAACGGAGGCTCCTTGCTGCGCCGCAGCGGCCGGCACCGCCAGTCTGGACGGAGCCAGACGAGGGTACCGGCTATCGACCGACAATTGAACGTGTCACCCGCGGAGAAAATCGCTGAACGCGGGCCGGCCAACTGCGCTATTGAACATGCGAAACCGGCCGAATGGCGTCAGCCGGCTTCCGCGTGGTTCCTGTGTCCTGACTGCCGATCTAGCGCGGGCCGCACTGGACGGCGCCGACTCCGGTAACTGGAGCGATCAGCGCATAGCAGTAGCGATCCGGGTCGACAAACTGCAACTCCGCAAAGCCGGCATTGGCCGCTTCGGTCGCAGCCTTTGACTTGGCAAAGTCGGCAAGACCCTTGGCTGTGCCCGCTTCCGGCGAAGAGAAGACCAGCATAAGGTTGTCGCCGACGCGGGTCTTGGGATCTGTCTGCGGTTTCAGCGACGGAGACTTCGCGCCCTGCCAGTTGTCAGCATAGATTTTGACATTCTTATATGCCGGAACTTTCTGATGCAGTTCATTGGCGATGGTCACGGCATACTTGTCCCGTGATTCCACTTCCTTCTGCTCTGCGGGAGTCAAGGTCGCCCCGGTCGCCTGCGGTTCTGCCGTAACAGGCTGGCTGGCTGAAACACCTGTAGCTGGAACGGAAGTGCTGCCTCCGAGCGACTTGTAGGCGATTGCTCCCAGCACGCCGAGTAGGGCAAGAAAGCCTACGACAAGGATCAAACCGATGGAAGGAGGCCAGGAGAAGAACTCTTTGACGTCGGTCTCGTCCGGGTCGGTGACGCGGTGATGGTGAACGGGCTCTTCGGCAATGGGCTGCCCGGGGTATTGCGCCTGCTTGGTGGTGGGTTCGTCGATAACGTGTGCCATTGTGCCTCCTCAATCCTTAAAGCGACCTCGGTTAGGCGTAG
>CAILBQ010000394.1 GCA_903832475.1 uncultured Acidobacteriota bacterium
AGATGGGGTCGTCGCCGCTGATGTATTTGAAGCCTTTGTATTCGATGGTGGGGCGCGTCCAGGCGTACCAGGCGCTGGCTGGGACGGGGTGGGTGGGCGAGCCGATTGCGAGCAGGTAGATCATCATCAGTTCGCAGTAGTGGGCCCAGCGCGCATCGAGAAAGCCTTTGTCGGGGAACCACCCCATGGAGAAGGTCGTGCCGCCATTCAGCATCCAGGGCCAGTCGACGCGCTCGTAAATCTTCGTGGCGTATTCGTGGATCTTTGGATCGTTGAAATAGGCGCGGGCGGTGAGGACTCCGCAAAGGAGGAGAGACGTGTCGATGGAAGACACTTCCGAGCCGCGGAATGGGACACCGGTCTCGATGTCAGTGAAGTGATAGTAGAAGCCGTGTTCCTGATGAAACTGGTTGGCATGCCAGTCGAGCGTGGCGCGCACGCGGTCGACGATCTCGTCGTGGGGCAAGTAGCCGCGGCGATCAGCGATGCATAGCGCGGTGAGGCCGAAGCCCGTGGCCGCTATGCTGGCCATCTTGCGGGGATCGCGGGCGCCGTTGAGGTCGTGGCGCGCGCGGTCGAGCACCTGCCCGGTGGTGGGGCTGGCTTGTTCCCAGAAGAAGAGGCAGGCGCGCTTTTCCAGGTCGTCGAGGAAGGTTTCGTCGTCATGAGGGAGCGGTTCTGCGAGGGCCGAGGGCAGCAATTGGGCCATGGCCGCTCCACCGAGAAGCGTCAACATGCTGCGTCGCGTAATGAGGGAAGCAAGAGGCGCTGGAAGGTTTTGGTGCGGCATGAACTCCTCCATGGGAGAAGAAAAGCGCGGAGGTTGGAGAAGATGATGAATAAAGCAAAAGCCCGGTGCGCAAGCGATTGCGCCGAATTCGTTGATACCACCTGCCATTGACCGATGTCAATGCTGGTTGAGACATCGAGCCCTCCACTCAGGGAAGAGCAAAGGCAACCCATTGGCCGCCTGAGGGGACCTTTGGATCGCGTCCGCCACCGGCAGCGATGACCACGTATTGCTTACCGTCGATGCTGTAAGTTGCGGGCGTGGCCGTGGCAGAGTAATCGAGCGTGGTCTGCCAGAGGAGCTTGCCGGACTGAGCATCGAAGGCGCGGAATCTCCGGTCAAAGGATGTTGCTCCGATGAAGAGGAGTCCGGATGCAGTGACGATCGGTCCGCCGTAGTTTTCAGAGCCGGTATTAGTCATGCCTTTCGCGGCGAGGTCGGGATATTCGCCGAGGGGAATTTTCCAGAGATACTTGCCGGTGTTGAGATCGATGGCGTTGAGCGTCCCCCAGGGAGGACTGATGGCGGGATAACCGTCCTGGTCGAGAAACTTGCGATAGCCGGTGAACTGGTAGGGAAGATTGACGGTATCAGGCACGGGCGTCGGAGGCGCGTCTGTGATGCCGAGATAAATTAGCAACGAAGTCAGTTCGACATCCTTGAGATCGGTGAATCCGGGCATGCGGCCCTTGCCCTGGCGGATGATGTCGAGAGCCTGCGACTTGGTTGTGCGCGTACCGATGCCAAGCAACGCAGGAAAGGATGGCGGGATACCTTCGAGTTGATCGCCATGACAGATGGCGCAGCGAGTTAGGTAGCTCTGTGCGCCGGGCGAGTTATCGGGCGCTGCGGTTCTAGGAGTTGTGGCGCTGCTTAATTCTTTCTTGTCGCTAGGAGGCTGTGGAGTGGTAGCCTCGGCAGCGGTGAGGTTGAGAAAGGCGAGCAGCGAATGCATGGTGTTGTCGCTGATGCTGGGAAAGCCGGGCATGCGGCCTTTGCCTGCATAAATCGCGGCCATGATGTCTTTCTCGGAGAGACGCGCGCTCACGCCGATCAGCGATGGGAAGGCGGGGGGGGCGCCTTCGCGATGTGGGCCGTGGCAGACGCTGCAGAGATTGGCGTAGGTTTGTTCGCCGCTGCTGCCGCCGGTGTGCGCACGGGTGAGGCCGGCCATCCAGGCCATCTCGTTTTCGTTCACGTAGAGGATTGCTCTTTTTGGATCGAGCGCGGAGCCGCCCCACTCCGCACCGCCGTCAAAGCCGGGAAAGACGATGGTGTCTTTGTCCACGCTGAAGGGCACAAACTGGCCTGCACTGCGCATAGAGTTGAACTTTTCAAGAGCGTAGGCGTGGGCCGCGGGCGTGCGGTTGGTGAGCATGTCGGCGGTGAGGAACTGGCGGCCAAAGGGCTCTGGCTTGGTGGGCAAGGGCTGGGTGGGCGAGGCCTTTTCGCCGGGCACGTCGCTGGGTGGATACGGTTTCTCTTCGATCGGAAAAAGAGGCGCGCCTGTGGCGCGGTCGAAGAGATAGACGTAAGCCTGCTTGGTGGTTTGCGCCACGGCGTCGATGGACTGGCCGTCCCGATGAATGGTGACAAGCGTGGGAGCGGAAGGGAAGTCGCGATCCCAGATGTCGTGATGCACGCCTTGAAAATGCCAGAGGCGCTTGCCGGTGCTGGCGTCTAGAGCGAGCAGCGTGTTGGCGTAAAGATCGTTTCCGATGCGGTCGGAGCCGTAGAAGTCGAAGACGGAGGAACCTGTCGGAGCGTAAAGGATGCCGCGCTGCTGGTCGACGACCATGCCGGCCCAGTTGTTGGCAGCGCCGGAGGTCTTCCAGGCTTCGGCGGGCCATGTCTCGTGGCCGGGCTCGCCGGGATGGGGGATAGTGTGGAAGCTCCAGCGCATGGCGCCGGTGTGCACGTCGAAGGCGCGGATGTCGCCGGGCGGGGAGGGGTGCGTCTCGGGGTTGCGGCCGCCAACGATGATGAGGTCTTTGTAGATGACGCCAGGGCTGGTCATCACGATCGACTGCTGTTTGTAGTCCCCGCGAAGATTCTTGCGCAGGTCGATGCGTCCATGTTCGCCGAAAGAGTCGATGGGATGGCCGGTCGCCGGGTCGAGCGCGTACAGAAATTCCATGATGCCGGCGAAGATGCGGTTGCCGTTGGGCGATGCGTACCAGGCGAGGCCGCGCGTGGGCTGGGAGCCCTTGACGCCCGAGTCGAATGTCCACAGCACCTTGCCGGTGGCGGCATCAAGCGCGATCACTTTCTGCGTAGGCGTGTAGCCATAGAGAACGCGGCCAACGATGAGCGGGCTGGTCTGCAGGCCGCCGGCTTCGTGGCTGTCAAAGGTCCAGGCGACCTTGAGCCTGGAGACGTTGCGAGGGTTTATCTGGGTCAGAGTGGAGTAATGATCGTTGTCGGATTGCCCACCCCAGACGGGCCAGTCCTGGTTGTGCTGTTCGGCCTTGTGCTGCGCGTGCATGTTGCCGGTGGGGAGACAGATGGCAACTGCGGCGAACAGCAGGCATGCTACTGCCGCTGGGGCACGTCTGGATTGAGGAGAATTCATCCGTACCACTGTATCGCTTCTGCTTAGCCGTTGACGAAAGCGCCGTCAATGATGCGCCAGGCTCGCGGGTTTTCGATCACGTTGCGCAGGATGGTTGGTAGGCGATCTTCGCGGACGCCGTCATAGCATTGCAAGGCAGCGAAGCGCGTGATGGCAGCGGGAATGCCGACCGAAGTAAAGCCGGGATGCGAAGTTGCGGGGAAAGGCCCGCCGTGATTCATGGCAGGGCTGACGGCGACGCCGGTAGGCATACGGTCGTTCAAAAGGCGGCCGACTTTTTGACGCAGCCCTGGTTCGATCTGGTTGTAGAGTGCGTCGTCCGCGCCGGATTTTGCGGAGTAGACAGAGCCGGTGAGGTTGCCTTCGAGATGCACGAGGATCGCTTGAAGTTCGGCGATGTCTTGAACGATAACGGCCATGGTGACGTTGCCAAAGACTTCGCGTTGAAGCTCATTAGGATGGGAGAGGAACTGCGCACCGGAGACTTGAAGAAGCGTGTTGTGAAAGCGGAACGCAGGACCTTCGACGGGCTGGCCGCCGGCGATCAGATGAGCACCTGCGGCCATGAGCACCGCAATGCCTTTGCCGATCTGATCGCGGCCAGCTGAAGAGAGCAAGGGCTGCGCCGCGCGCTCATTGAAGTTCTGAGCGACGGTGACGAGCAGCCGGTCGGCGTCGGGGCCGGCGAAGGCGAAAATGAGGTTGGGGCTGGTGCAGAACTGGCCTGCTCCGGCGAGGCAGCTGTCGGTGACGTCCTGGGCAAGTCTCGCGCCGTCTTCCGCAAGTGCGCCGGGCAAAAAGATGACGGGATTGATGCTGGACATTTCAAGATAGATGGGCTTGCCAGCGGCCTCGGACGCTTGCTTGAGAGCCATTCCGCCGGGGCGGCTGCCTGTAAAACCAACTGCACCGACGCGAGGATCGCTGACCAGCTTGAGGCCGTCCTCGTTAGAGATGTTGTAGAGCATCTGGACGGTCGCCGGAGGAAGGCCGGTTGATTCAAGGGCACGACGGGCTTCTTCGGCGAGCAGGCGGGTGGTGTTGGGATGGAGCGGATGAGCCTTGGCGATGACCGGATTGCCGGCGGCGACGGCGGCGGCGAAGTCTCCGCCGCTGATGCCGTTGAAGGCGAGGGGGAAGTTGTTAGGGCCGAAGACGATGACCGGGCCGATGGGGGCGAGGCAGGAGCGGATGTTGCGCTGCAGGTCGAGGGTGGCACGCTTCCAGGACTCTTCGCGGACGGCCAACGCGGCCTGGCGCAGTTGGTTGGTGGTGCGGGGAAGCTCGACGTCTTTGAGGCGCGGTGCGATGGGCAGGCCGGTCTCTTCATGCGCGGCTTCGATGATAGCGGTCGCATTCATTTCAATGTTTGCCGCGTAGGCTTCGAGGAAGGCGGCGATGGACTGGGGGCTCACGGTGCGAAGGATCGCCGCGGCTTCGGTGGCAGCGTTGAGCGCGGCGTCGCAGTCAGGCCAGGCGCTGATGGGGAATTCAGTGGTGAGAGCTTCGCTGGTCGAGGGATTGAATGCGTGGAACGTCGTATCGCCTGTTGCATCTAGCCATGTTCCGTTGATGAGGATCTGGGCAACTTCCATCATAATTCCTTTTCAGTTGTGTCTTGGGAGTTCAGGCGACTTGATTGATCAGCGTGCCGATGCCGGTGATGGAGATGCGGATCTCGTCGCCGCTCTGGAGAGTGAAGGTGTCAGGCGGGACGATGCCGGTGCCGGTGAGCAGGAAACAGCCGACGGGGAAGGTCTGGTCGCGATAGAGGTATTCGACGAGGGTGCGCGGGTCGCGCTTCATCTCAGAGAGCGCGATGCTGCCTGCGAATTCGACGGTGGAAGACCGTTCGATTTCGATGGAGATCTGCGTCTCCGCGGGCATCGGATCTTTCTGGATAAGGATGCCAGGGCCGATGGCGCAGCTGCCGTCGTAGACCTTGGCCTGCGGGAGATAGAGCGGATTCTGCCCCTCGATGTCTCGGGAACTCATGTCGTTGCCGATGGTGTAGCCGATGATTTCGCCCTTGGAGTTGATGGCCAGCGTGAGTTCGGGCTCGGGGACGGACCACTGGGCATCGCTGCGGATGCGAACTTTTTGGCGAGGGCCGCGCACCTTACTGCCGATGGATTTGAAGAAAAGCTCGGGGCGTTCGGCGGTGTAGACGCGATCGTAGAAATCTCCGCCGCCTGCTTCCTTCGACTCTTCCATGCGGGCGCTGCGGCTGCGGTAGTAGGTCACGCCGGAGGCCCAGACTTCCTGACCGTCGACGGGCGCGAGCAGCTTATCCAAAGTGCTTAAAGAGGCCATGTTGGCCGCGCGGTCGGTAAGGAAGCCATGCAGGTTGTCGTAGGTAAAGAGGTCATTGAGCGAGGTGCCGCGCATGCTGTAATACACGCCGTCGAGTTCGAAGGAGATGCCTTGCTGTGTGCGGTAGAGAATCACGAGAATTCCTCTGCAATGCGGCCGTCAGGCGGGTTGTTGTCAGGATTGCGTTGGGGCGTTGAGCCGTGCGGTGATCGCCTCCACATCGTATACGCAGCCACCCCAGATGCCGCCACTCGCCTGGACCAGCGCGGCCCACAGCTTTGTATCGTCCGGCAGATCGGGATGGGGTTGGAGGTCGGGCCGCGAGGAGCGGTGGGAGAGGATTTCAGCGCCTGAATCCGCGCCGAAGACATGCATGCTGTCGCCGATGAGATGGATGGTGCCGGTGAGGTTGGTGCGGTCGATGAGGATCTGGATTTGATCGCCTTCGAGAAGCTTGCCGAGGGCGCCGCCGGCGAGCGCTTCGGGAGCGATGTGGCCGATACAGGCTCCAGTGGAGACTCCGCTGAAGCGGGCGTCGGTGAGTACCGCGACATGCTTGCCAAAGGGGAGGGCTTTGAGGGCAGAGGTGATCTGGTAGATCTCCTGCATGCCGGCGCCCATGGGTCCGCTGCAGGTGAGCACCAGAACATCTCCCGCGACGATCTGGCCGGTCTTGATGGCGGCGATGGCGGCAGCCTCAGTGGTGAATATGCGAGCCGGACCGGTGTGGCTGTATCGGCCGTGTTGGTCGATGAGCGTCGGATCGATGGAGGTGCTCTTGATGACGGAACCTTGAGGCGCGAGATTGCCGGTGGGGACGCAGACGGTGGAG
>CAILBQ010000395.1 GCA_903832475.1 uncultured Acidobacteriota bacterium
CCGTACTTGAAAAAGAAATCCGGAATACGCGTAAACAGGCAGACCGAGTGGATGCCATGCTCTTCCGCTTCGTCGATCAGCACATTCAGCACCCGGCCGCCGGCGCCCTGTCCTTTCGCTCCCGGCGACATCACAATCGAGCGAACCTCAGCAAGATGCGGACCGTACAGATGCAATGCACCGCAACCGAGGAAAACCCCGGTATCCGATTCAGCAACAGTGAAATCGCGAATGTTTTCGCAAATCTCCGCGAACTGCCGCTTCAGCAGTGTCCCATCCCCACTCAGACTGTTGACCAGTTCAAAGACGTTCGAAGCGTCTTGAAGGCGCGCCTTACGCACCAGCATGAAGTGCACCCTCCAGACGGGAGTTGCCCGCGAGCAAGGCATGAACACGATTCTCTGCATCCTGCAAGGCTTCGCGAACCCGCGCGCGCGCTGTCCCGCCAATCACGTCGTGGCAATCCAATGTGGCTTCCAGTCGCAGGCTGTCGTAAAAATCGGCATCAAACTCCTCGCCGATGGTGCGCAACTCCTCCAGCGACAAGCCATCCAATTCAACCTTATTTTCGAGAGCCATTCGAACTGCATTGCCTATCTTTTCATGCGCCTTGCGGAAGGGAACTCCCTTGTGCACCAGGTAAGTAGCCGCTGCCATGGCATTGAGAAAGCCATCCTGAGCGGCGTCTTGCATGCGTTCCGCATGAAATTCCAGCGCAGCCGTGAAGCGCGCCAGCAGCCCCACTATCTGCGCCGTTCCGCTGACCGCAAATGTCGGCTCCTGCGTCTCCTGCATATCTTTATTGTATGCGAGGGGCAAACCTTTCAATTGCAGCGTGACTGCGGCCGCGGCGCCATAAATACGACCCACCTTGGCCCGCACCAGTTCCGTCAAATCCGGATTCTTCTTCTGCGGCATCGCGCTCGAACCGGTAGAAAACGCCTCCGGTAGCTGCACAAATCCAAACTCTGCCGTGGCAAACAAGGTAATCTCTTCCGCAAATCGGCTGGCATGCAGCCCCACAAAGGTCAATGCCTGCAAGTACTCCAGGACGAAGTCTCGATCGCTGGTCGCATCCATGCTGTTCGCCGTCGGGGCAGAGAAGCCGAGCTCCCTCGCCGCAATTGAGCGATCCAGCTTGAGGGTAGCGCCGGCAACCGCACCCGAGCCCAACGGGCAGTAGTTCAACCGCGCAATGCAGTCCTCGAGCCGGCTCACGTCGCGCAGCAGCATCTCGACATACGCCAGCAACCAATGCGCCACCAGCACCGGTTCCGCGCGCTGCATATGCGTATAGCTTGGCATGACAGCATCACCTGCTCGCCGCGCCCGCCCCACCAGCGCCAGGCACCACTCCGCCAGCGCCGCAATCGTCAGCTTCGCCTGTTCGCGCACATACAGGCGCAGGTCCGTCGCTATCTGCTCGTTTCGGCTCCGGCCGGTATGCAGCTTCAGAGCCAGCGGCCCAAGCTTCTCCGTGAGCGCCAGTTCCACATAATGATGGATGTCTTCTGCGGTCGCATGATCCCGCACCTGCGCCGCTCCTGCCTTGGAGACATGTTCGGTGCCGATCGCATCCAGCGCATCGCGCAACTGAGTCAGTTCTACCGCCGTAACGATCCCCGCCGCCGCGATCGCTGAAGCATGCGCCTTGCTGGCAGCCACCTCTTGTTGCAGCAGCTGCCAGTCAAACACGATCGATCGCTGCCAAGCCTCAAACTCAGGATCAAGCGGCTCGCGAAACCGCCCCGACCACATCTTCCCGGATTGTGTTTCTTCTGACATCAACAGCTTCCTGTCTCAATTCTCTTTGAACTACTGTTGTCATCC
>CAILBQ010000396.1 GCA_903832475.1 uncultured Acidobacteriota bacterium
CAGAATGATGGACGGCAGCGCAATCAAGATGGAGTAGAGGAGAGAAAAGGCAAACTGTTTCCAGGCATGCGAGAGCCGGTTCCGTTCCATCGACAGCAACAGCAAACCCGCCACAAAGGCGACACAAAACGGCATCCAGAAAAGCCTGGAAAGCGCGCCGGCATGGGACGGTTGAAGAATGGGTGCTGGGTGAAGATTTTTCATGGCCGGTCTCGTGTTCATGATCATAGCTGGAATCGAATTCCCGCGGAGGAACTCGTAGTGTATGGAGTTGCGCCATACTGCGATGTCTTGTTGCCCTGGGGCGCTTCAAGATGAAGATAGGTAGAGAAATGATTACCAAACCGCCGCTCCGCATCGAGCACAAAAGTGAAGCTGCGGTCGTTCAGATTGGCCGCCACCGACCCAGCCAGGTCCCACTGTTTCCAGCCCGGCAATTCCCGCAGGCGTGTCTTGCTCATGCCCAGAAAGGCCTCATGCTGCCGCCCCGTAAGCGGCAATATCGAAGCTTCGTTGTACGCGGGAATGTTGGGCGGCGTAAAAAACTCGCCAATAAAAGTAATCCCCGACTTTGTCGTAAATTTCGCACCCATCAATAGCGCCGCCTGTTCACGCCACATCGCCTCGCCATGAATCTCCCACGCGTCGCCAAGCACGCGGGTGAAGGTGAGACCTCCAAAAGAATCGCCTCCGCGGTCTTTCCCCGCGATCAGCGATGTGTCGAATCCGCGCACCAGCACGTTGTACCGGAATGCCGTCGTGTCGTGGTTGGCGTAGTCGGTGGTCGGGTTCTGACTCAGCACCGCGCTCGACCACACGGCAGACAGCGCATGCGGTCCACGCACCCAGTCCGCCTTCACCATGTCGCGGCCAACATTGAGGTTCAGCCGGTCGGTTGGGTCCGTAGGGTTGCGAGGTGGATCCAGCACACCCGCCGCGCTGAATGCGTATCCCGTCCCCCAGCGAACTATTCGCCTCCCTGCGGTGAAATCGAAGTCTCCCGCGGACAATCCCGCATAAGTCTCTTTCACGCGCAACTTGGTGTGCGTATCGCCATGAGTATCGGCCACGCCCACCAGGCTCGAGACAAGACTCCAGCGCGTATCGATGCGGAACGACAACGCTGGCTCCAGCAAGACTTCATTCTGAAATTTCGGAATCGGAGCGGTGAGCGCATTCAATCGCGTTGCATCGTCGATGACCGCGAACGAATAGCGGAACTGGCGCGAAGATTCCTGGGTCCGTCCGCACGTTGCGAATACAACCAACAGAAGCGTCGTCGCGACCGTAAGCTCGCCTTTGAGCATTCCCTTCAATTCAGAACCTGTCCGTGCGTCCCTGGTAAAAAAGCTTGTCGGGAAACTCGCGTGGAGCCACCCCGGAATACTCCAGCACACTATGCGAGTTATGCCGGATCTGGTCGTAAAGCGTCATACGATGCAACTGACTTCTTCCGTTGATTGGTACGTACTCGTCAAACGTGGCCGACTTGATGTGCTTGCCAGAGGTGAGATAAAAATCCGCTTTCACCGGTCGCGCGTCCTCCACGCGCAGCCAGTATTCAATGCGTTGGTAGGTGGCTCCTTTTCGCTTGGCAGTCAACTCCAGTACGCGGCAATTCTCTTCGCCAACGCGCTCACTTCGCAGATACACAGGCGCGTAATCCACCGCGTAGTTGGTGCGGGCGATGTCCCCGTTGGAGGCATTCCCCGAGAGCCGTTCCAGCGGAGTGATGCGCACCGGGCGGCTGGTGTCCGGCAGATAGATCCACATATCGTCGTTCAACATAAGCAGGTGGCGCCCTTTATCCCGAGGGCTCAGGAAGTCGACATACGTCTTGTCTGTGCCTTTCTGCGAAACCTGGTACAGAGCTTCTTCATCCGGCTTGCCCGATTCGAAGTTGGTGATCTTGACATGAGCGACATACGACGGCCATCCATTGCGAAAGCTGTCAGACCGCTTGAGCAGCGCCTCAGCATCCACACCCGACTCCCTGGACTCGCCAATACGGGTCGCCGCCGTTTGTGCGCGGCTTGTCGATGCCAGTTCCAATAAGAAGATGAACAGCGCGGCCAGTGGCAGCGATTTGAAAAAACATCGAGGACTAGACATGGGTAAGTGCCTCCGCAATCTGCAGCCGTGATGCCCGGAACGCAGGCAGGATCGAAGCCAACGCCAGGGAAACAATGACAATCAGCGAAGAGCCGATCATGAGCGACGGCAGGTGCAGCACGCGGAACGGTATATCGACCGTAAGTCCCGGAGGAGGCGGAACATGCACGCCGGACTTGTTCAGCAAGAAGCCCAGTACGTTGCCTCCCATCACGCCTGCCACCGCGCCCATCACGCCTGTCAGCGTTGCCTCCACCATGAAGAGAGCCACGATCCACAAGCGCGGAGTGCCCATGGCCAGCATGGTCCCGATCTCGCGCGTCCGTTCAAACATGGCCATCAGCAGCGTGTTGATGCTCGACATCAGCACCATGAAGAACACGATAATGCCCAGAAAAAGAAAGATCCCGCTGAACATCGTGCGTACCTGCTTGTAATAGCCGGCCAGATCGATCCATTTCTTCAAGACCATCTCCTGTTTCGACCCGCTAAGACGTGGAGCGAGAGCAGCGGCGACACCGTCCGTGTTGCTTGTTGAGTCCAACCCAACAACCAGATTGGTCACTCGATCGCTTTGCAGAAGTCGCTGCGCCGAGGCAAGAGAGACACGCAGGTAGCGCTCATCCATCTCCGCATAGCCCGTCTTGACGATTCCAACAATCTGCACATCCACGCCGTTCAAGGCCCCATCGGAAGTGACCGCCAGCAGCGTCAGCCCATCGCCCACCTTGACACTCATCGATCGCGCCAGGCCCGAACCGATCAGCGCTTCCACTTCCCCGTTCGGCTTGCCGTCTAGGTCGCGCCCCGAGTCGATACGCGGTCGGAAGCCCAGGCTTTGTTCCGCGATTGGTTCGACCGCACTCCCCATGAAAACTGAAGACTTGCTCCCGTTCGAAAGCATTCCGTAGAAATCGATGCGCGGAGCCACGCCCTTCACGTGCTTGGCACTCGACACCGTAGCGGCAACTTGTTGCCAATGATCTATGCCGGTATCGAGCACCCTTGTCTCGTCGCGCTTGAAATGCTCGGCGCTGAAAATCTGCAGATGCCCTAACCCTTCCTGAATGGTGTGTTCGCGCAGCCCATCCATCATGAATGCGAAGAAACCACCCGAGAGTAGAAGACCCGCAACGCCGCCACCCACCATCACCAGCGTCATCACGGTCCTCCTTCGATTGCGGAAGATATTTCTAAACGCAAGTTGCAAGAATTTGCCCATGGCTTCCTCCTCTGGCAATGCTGTCGGACGCGACGCGCCCATCGCATAATTCAACGATGCGATCGGCATGTTCCAGCAAACGCGCGTCGTGTGTCGAAAAAAGAAAGGTGAGCCCCATCGATCGATTGA
>CAILBQ010000397.1 GCA_903832475.1 uncultured Acidobacteriota bacterium
ATGCGCTCACCGTGAAGGGAAAGGCCTTGTCGAGCGAGAAGTTCTGCAGCTGAATATTGAGATGGTCGTAAACACGATTATCAGCCTCGGAGGGCAGCGTTTCTATCCTGGCGTTGCCGTCTTTGATAGTGATGCGGCCGACATTCAAATCGGCAATGCTGTCCGCTTTTGTGGAGTTCTCAGAACCGGTGATGTGGCTCAGGGTGGAAAAGTTCCAGTTGCCATCCTCGACGCGAAATAGATGGATTCGTGGTTCGTCGATCGCAAAACTTCGAATCACCAGCTGACGATGGAAGATGAGCGGCTTCATCTGGACGCCGATCCGCAGTCGTTTGGCAGTGAAGAAGGGAGCCTGGCCGAACTTTGGATCTTCGCTTATGGCGAGATTGTCTGCTACCAGGCTTCCTGTCAAAACTGAAAGGCTCAGCGCGCCGAGAGTCACTTTGCGCGAAAGCGCTGCGCTGAGCCGTGTCTCGATCATCGGGCGAAAGGTGTTGGCGTCCACGAAGAGAGGAATTACCGCTGCTGCGAGTATGGGCATTGCTACCAGAACAGCAAGACCAATCTTGACCGACGTCTTCATGAAGCCTCCGTGATTTAGAAAGGAGTTGCGCACGTTTGATTGCGCGCATTGCCTCTTTCAGTCGTCCTCATCCGGTCACGGACACCATTGATGAAGACGCAACAACTCTGTTTGATGCGAAGTGGAGGAAAACCAGGGGGCACGGCTTCGAAATGAAAGAGAAGAAGCAGCAACAGGGCGGAGGCGGTGAGGATTCTGGTGCGGCATGCACTTCGGAAAGCGACGACGCTCAGGGCATCCCTATACTATTCCTGTGCGCACTCTGCTGCCCCGCCTGTTTCTGTTGCTAGTCTGCGCGTCGTTGTCCGCCTATGCGGATGTAAACCCTGCGTGGACCACGCCCCTCGCTCCGTTCCAAATCGCCGACAACCTTTATTACGTAGGCAGCCAGGATCTTGCCAGCTACCTTGTAGTCACGCCGAATGGCAGCATTCTCATCAACGCGAACCTCGCTACTTCGCCCCCGCAGATACGCGCGAGTGTTGAGAAGCTGGGCTTTCGCTGGTCAGACATAAGGATTCTTCTGAATGGGCAGGCGCATGACGATCACATGGGCGGGGCAGCCGAGGTGATCCGCGAGACCCACGCGAAAAATATGGTCATGGATGGAGACGTGAGCGTGGTTGAAACAGGGGCCAAAACGGATTTTCTTGTACCGTCACCGAATGTCCCGGGCTTTGCCCCGTCTCATGTGGATCGCATTCTTCACGACGGAGACACGGTAAGTCTTGGGGGCGTGACACTGACGGCGCACAAGACTGCCGGCCACACGCGCGGCTGTACGACGTGGACCATGCGCTCGCACCTGCCGGGAGAGCCAGCCGGGACGATCCGCAATATTGTCATCGTAGGAGGAACCGGCTTCTGGTCCGAGTACCATTTCATCGCGACGCCCGGTCATCCAGTAAGCTATCCCGGCATTGTCCAGGACTTCCAGCACACGTTCGCTGTATTGCAAGGTTTGCCTTGCGATGTGTTTCTTGGCGCCCACGGCCAGTACTTCGACATGCTCGCCAAGTTGAAGCGGTACCCAAAAGAGGGGCCACGCGTTTTCCTCGATCCGGCTGGATACAAGCAATACGTTGCTCAAGCCCAGCACACCTTTGAGCAGGCCTTGCAAAGGCAAGAGATGGATGCTGCACATTGAGCGTCCATTGCCTGGTCTCGGTAAGCCTGCATAGTGTGGTTCTGAAACATAAATGGATGTAAAGCAACTCTGTCCCGAGGCGGGACGTCCTAGGTAACTTGAGTGGATTGACGAATCATGGCGCGAAGGATCAATGGATGGCTTCATCCGGAGTCATTGAAAATGCAATCTTTGCCTTACTCCGCGAACGTGAGGGCGGCAGAACGATCTGCCCATCCGAAGTAGCGCGCAGGCTTGCGCCCGAGCAATGGAAACCGCTGATGCAGCCAGTTCGTGAGGTTGCAGCGCGGCTGGCCCTCGAAGGACGATTGCTTGCTACGCAAAGAGGCAAAGAAGTTGATGCTCTGTCAGCCCACGGTCCCATTCGTCTGAAGGCGACGGAACCTATCGTCGGAGAAGGTATGAAGTAAGGCGATCGACCGGCACCTGCATGGAAACCTTCTTAAGGTCGTTTGCCGAAGCGCTCGATTCAATTGGCTATATCTTCAGCGTGCGTCATAGCGGTAACGCTGGATTGTCTCGATATTCAACGTGACGCCCAGGCCGCGGGACCTTGGGATGGCGACGCATCCGTCGTCCTCGACCGGGAAGTGTTCGTTCGTCGTCTGCCACCGCAGCGGTGAGTGGCTCAGCGAAAACTCCAGCGGCTCGACATTCGACTGCGCGGCGAGGAAATGCAGATTGGCCGCGATCTCGATATTTGTTTTATAGCCGTGCGTGATGACCCGCTTGCCACGGGCATACGCCGCACGTGCGATCTGCTGAATGCCGGTAAACCCGCCCACCTGCGAAATGTCCGGCTGGCAGATGCTTGCGCCACCGTGATCCATCATTTCAATGAAGTCGCGCACATGCGTGAGCCCTAAATCGCCTACGCCGGTCGCAAGACCGTGGCGGCTCATTTCGAGATGCCCTTCCACATCGTCGAGCGGCAGAGGAGCCTCCAAAAACCAGATTCCCACCTCTTTGAAGATGGGAAACAGCTTCAGCCCTTCCGCCGCGGTGCGATAGGAAAGCGCCGCATCGATGATGATCTTCGCCTCATCGCCGGCCTGATCCCGCGCCGCCGTTAGCAGGCGACCGGTGAGCGCGATGTCGTCCAGCCACCATGGGTCGGCGGCAAACTTGAAGTTGCGCAGCTTTTTCGCCTGCCCTTCCGCCACCTGCGCGCGCACACCTTCCGCTGTCTGCGCCATGGGATAGATGGTGCCGTACGCCGGAAGCCGCTCGCGTTTTGCACCGCCCAGCAGCGCATGCACCGGCTTGCCTTCGATCTTTCCGCGCAGATCCCACAGCGCCAGGTCCACTCCGCCGATGGCATGCATCATCAAGCCGCGCCGACCGACATAGTCGGTCTGTTCGTACATGCGATGCCAAAGCTCTTCGGGATCGGATGGGTCCGCGCCAACCAGAATGGCCGAGAGCGAGCGGGCATGATTGTGCGCCGAAGGCCCGCGCACGATCGCCTGGATCGCCGGCGCCATCGACTCCGTCTCGCCGATCCCGGTCAGGCCTTCATCCGTATGCACAACCAGCACGCAGTCATCGTAGGAGCCGTCAAACAGCTCAATCAGCGGATCTTCCGCGCGCAAGTGAATCGCTTCAACAGCGGTGATTTTCATGGTGGATATTCTCGCCAGCCTTTTCGGAAGCACGCTTCGGCCCGATGATAAAGCGCCCTGCCCGCCCGTCGAAAGACGCAAACAGCCAGAGCGAAAGAATGAACCGCAAAACACGAGTGACTCTCCATTGCTCCGCGCACACCAGCCCGGTATGCTCGGCCAATATGGTTGAAAACATCCGCGAAGATGACAAGACCGTTCCCGCGTTGAAGGTGGACGGCACGCCCGACAAGACGCCGGACAAGCCTCGACGTTTTCCCCTGTGGCTGCTGTGGTCGGTCGCGACCATCGTCCTCTGGGGCGCATGGGGATTGGTCTCCAAGGTCGCCTCGAACGGCGTTGACGCCTACGTCAACCAGCTGCTGTACACCGCCGGCTTGGCGCCGCTGATGGTCTTCGTTGCCTGGACGGTCTGGAAGCGCAGCCCCGGGGAAACCATGGAAGGCCGGCGTAAGGGAGTGTTTTGGGCCTTCCTCACCGGCATCTTGGGCGGTGTCGGCAACCTGGCTTTTTTCCAGGCCCTCGTCACCGGCGGCAAAGCCTCGGTCGTTGCCCCGGTGACGGCGCTCTTTCCCATGGTCACGGTGCTCCTGGCCATGCTGTTTCTCAAAGAGCGTCTCGGCCGCACGCAATGGGTCGGCCTCGGCCTGGCCTTTGTCGCCATCTATCTGCTCAGCGCCTGATCCGGTCTCAC
The DNA here is from genome assembly GCA_903832475.1 of uncultured Acidobacteriota bacterium. Taxonomy (GTDB): domain Bacteria; phylum Acidobacteriota; class Terriglobia; order Terriglobales; family Acidobacteriaceae; genus Acidicapsa. Next base: position 4,047 of record CAILBQ010000397.1, read on the forward strand.
GCAAAGGGGAGTTTGAAATGCACATGTGGCTTTGGTTTGCCGTTCTGGCGCTGGTCTTCTGGGGAATTACCGGCGTCACGCAGAAGCTTTCCACCAACTCCATCTCCAGCGAACGCTCGTTCCTGTGGTTCTGCTGGGCCATGGTTGCGCTGTCGGCGATCGTGTTGATCTGGGCTCGCCCTCACTGGGGACTGGCCACCATCGTCGTGGTCGCCTCGATCGCCGGCGGCGCCCTCAACGGCCTCGGCGCGTGGACCAGCTTTCGCGCGCTTGAATCCGGCGGCAAAGCTTCCATCGTCATCTCGCTTATCTCGCTCTACCCGCTGCTGACGGTCGTGCTTGCCGTGATCCTGCTCGGCGAACGCCTCACCTGGATACAGATGGCGGGGGCCTGCGTGGCCATCGCCGCCGCTATCCTGCTCTCCCTCGAGAGCTCGCCGAAAGTCGAGGCCTAAGCTTCCGAACCGGGCAGGATCCGCCCAGACTCGTCGAATCCACCGATCGACGTCATCCCCTCCTGCGTCACAAATTCGACGGCTGTTTCGAGCGTCTCGCCCGGTCCCAAGAAGCGCGCCTGCTCCCCATCGATCATCTTCTGGATCTGGAAGGGAAATCCTGTCGCCGGCTCCAGCACCGCGACATTCAGGTTCCGCCAGCCGCCGTGCGTGGCAAACAGCCAGCAGGTAGAAAAGACCTCAGGATCAAATCGCAGAGCCGCCGCCAATCCCGTCGCCCGGTTGGTGATTCCGGCCCATCCTGCGGCCATCTCCGTCCCGTAGAAAAAATGCACCGCCCGGGAACTCACATCCGGCACCTGGCGCAGGTCGATGGTGTTTCCCTCGGCAAGATGCGCGCAGGGCCAGGGGAAATGCAGCGGTGCGTCGCCGAGAGTGCCGGGAAAATCCGGCTCCCGTACCACCGTCATCGCCGGGAAATCAATGCGGTGCTCAGCCGAAACCGCAAAAGCCGGGTGCAGCTTCCACAGAAACGGGTAAGCATCCGCGCCCTGATTCGTGAACCGGTACCGCATCTCGAATGAGTTGCTCTCGCCTCGCAGCAGCAGCGTCCGCTCCACCAGAAAGTTGCTGATCGGCGTCACGAACCGCAGCTTGACCCCGACGGCGGCGTCTTCCTCGAATGTCTGCGCATCCCAGACTCCCGTCCACAACTCGCCGTGGTCGGGCACAAAATCGCCCAGCAGGTTGCCCGCCTCATCGTTGGGAAACAACTCGTCCCAGCCGCCGCTCCACACATCGTCGTAGCGCGCGTGAATGCTCTGCCTCGCCGGCACAATCCGAGGATTGTGCCACAGCAGCGGCGCGTCCAGAGGCTTGTAGGTGATCTGGAAAATCTTCGCTCCGGCTTCCGGCAAGACAACCAGGCGCAAAAACCGGTTCTCCAGCACAATGGCACGCAGTCCATGCAGTGTCCAGCCGGTAGAAAGTGTTGCTCTCTTCATAGTCTGGGGGATCTCGAGGTTCGTCCCCAGCTTAGCTGTCGACAGCGATGGAAGTGCAAGACAAATCGTCGGTTTACGGAGGATAGCGTTGATTTCCCGGTGCGTGCCAAAAGCCTGCCCGACCGCGGCAATCCCTACCGGAATTTCATTCGCCCTGCACGGTTACGGTCGAATACCGGGAGCATTCCCCGGTCGCTTCAGCTTCCTGTATTGCTCTTCCGACAAAGTCAGCCACACCCCACCGCGGCCGATGCTCAAACCATGCTCGAACGACTGCCGGTCCTCCAGGCTCGCCGAGCCAAATCGTTGCTGCATCGTCCGTAACTTTGCTGGATCTCGAAAGGTCAGCTTCACCGGCAACGCAGTCTGGCAATCTGGCTCCAGAAAAGAGACGTGCCAAGCCTTCACCGCCATGAAATTCATCAAGACTCTTCGCGTCTGCTTTCGTTCACTGCGCATGACCATAGACGCAGTATAGGCGAAGAAAAGGAGAATATCTGTGGAAGTTCCAGCGATTTTGTTCTAAAGCCTGCCCTCACCTTTGCGAACCATTTCCAGTTCGCCTGCGGTGAACCGTCTTCGTCCCCGGCCGTCTCCATCGAACTCGACGATGATTTGCACCACACTGCCGGCTGCAATGACCAGCCCTTTTTCGCCGGTCTCCTTCACTTGCACGACATCATTACGCTCAAACATGTTCCGACCTCAACGGGTAAGATGCACAGAATTGATCCGCGCCGTCTAACACTAGGTGTATCCCGGGGATGGCCGTCCCGCGCGTCGGTTTGCGGCATGAGGTACCCCTTCGCCGGGAAGTCACAACCGCCCTGCACGGTGAGGCAAATTGCAAGGGTATTCTGGTATTCGGGACTCCCTCTGTATGGAACTTGTGGAACATCAATCGCGGAAATCTCCGCTTCGTGTCTTGGTTATTGACGACAACAAGCCTCACGCCGAAGGGCTGGCGGAGTTGCTGGAACTTGCTGGTTTCGAGGCTTCCTACGTGCTCACCGGCGCGCAGGGCATCGAGCAGGCGCAGCAACTCGCCGTCGACGCGGTCCTGCTCGACATGAATTTGCCTGACATGAATGGCTTTGAGGTCTGCCGGCGTCTTCGCCGCGATCCCAAGACGGCCTATATTGCCGTGATCTTCCATACCGCCCAGGGCTCGGTGCCCGGCGCGCGCCACGAGGGCGATGCATTCCTCACCTATCCTGTCGCCATGACCGAGGTGTATTCCGTCATCCGCGCCAGCGTCGAGCGCCGCAGAAACCGCATGGGACGCATCTTTGAAATGTAGCTGATGCATCCACGCGGTGCGCTCTGCACTTCACTCTGCGGGCGCCGCTCCCGAATGAAACAGCTCAAATTCGCGTATGTGCGCTTCCGAAGTGCTGGATAAAATACGGAGTCGCACCTTCGCCGCCGTCACCGGCGCAAAACCGTCGATCTTCTTGTGTCCAATCGCCTCGCCTCCGGCGACCCGCTTCCAGGCTCCATCGATCCACGCTTCGATGGCATACTTCTGTACATGCTGCCCGTCGTTGAGCCACTCCATGGTGACGGCGCGGTCAAATGTGATGGGCTTGCGAAAGCTGACCTCGATCGTTGCATGATGCGAACCCGCAGGCGCCGACCAGAACGTGTCGGGATCATTGTCGAGCGCAGCCTCAGTTTCCTCCGGCCCGTGCAGTCTTCCGGCCATCAGGTTGTCCGCATAGCGCTTCTTCACCTCCGCACCAAACTCTTTTAGCCGTGCTACGTCTGCGTCGGGAAGCAGGCCGCGATTGTCCGGCGCCAGTCCCAGCATCAACTGCGCCCCCCGCCCCACCGTCATCTCGTACATGTCCATGAGTTCATCAAGACTCTTCACCGACTTTTCGTCATTTGGATGCCAGAACCAATGCTCCTTGCGCAGCGGCGTATCCGCCTCGACCGGTCTCCAGCGCAGATATCCATGACGGTCGATCACGTTCCAGTTTTCGTACCCGACGCGCCCCGACTCCGTTCCCACCCAGCGTGCGTCGCCATACTCAAACAGCGCCGTGTCGGCGAAGACGATCGTGTTCGGCTGGTATGTCCGCAGCGTCTCCATGATCTTGGGAAAGTTATATACATGGCCGGCGCTTCCTGCCCCATCCAGCCAGAACTCGACCAGGTCGCCATAGTTCGTTGCTAACTCCTCTAACTCGGCCAGGTAGTATTTGTCATACGCGGCTGAGTCGGCATAACGCGGATCATGCCGGTCCCACGGGGACAAATACACGCCGAACTTCAATCCATACTTGCGCGCCGCCCTGGCCACGTCACCGACAACGTCCCCGTTGCCTCCCTTCCACGGACTGTTCTTGACGCTGTATTCGGTTTGCGCAGTCGGCCACAGGCAGAATCCGTCATGGTGCTTGGCTACCAGCACCACATACTTCGCCCCTGCATCGCGCACCGCCTGCATCCACTGATCGGGGTCGAACTGCGCCGGGTTGAAGACTTTCGTATCTGCCTTCCCGTCGCCCCACTCGCGATCCAGAAACGTATTCGTCGAGAAGTGAATGATTACGCCGAACTCCAGGTCCTGCCAGGCAGTCTGTTGCGGCGCCGGCTTGATGTCCGGGAAGCTCTGGGCAAACAAGGCTGAACTGAGTGCCAGCGAGCCGGCGAGAAAGAGTTTCGAGAAATGGCGCAAGGAAGTGTCCTGGAACAATCAAGATACGGCTCAAAGCGCCGCTCGGCACGACACCGGAACATCAAAAAAATGCCTGCTGAAAAGTTTACGCTGCCGGCCGAAGTTCAAGCGAAAATGTCATACGGGCTCTGCTGCTGAAGAACAAAGGCCTCTGCCCGCGCACAATGGCTCTCCAGGCCGCGAAACTGCGCAACCTGGTCCTGCAAAGCATAATACCGGTCCGGCGTCTGGCTGGCGTGCGCATAACAGGCAGCGCGCTTGCGTGCTTCGGTCCCGTGAATGTCAACCCATCGATTGGGAGAAAATTGCTGCGTGTCTTCCCCATCGGAAACTTCATAGTAGTAGAGCGCGTACTTCCTGCCGCCCTTCAGCCACGCGTCATAACAGAGCATGGCCATGGCGCGATGATCGCGATGATTGTCGATCATCCAGTGTGTGAAGACAACATCGGGAGCCTCCAACTCGAGCAGATGCGCAAGACTTTCATAGTGCAGGGCATCCACGATCGCTGCTCCATTCTGCTGCCCTGCCCATACCGGCCGCGCCTTCAGGATCTCGCACGCTCGGCGAGCCTCGGCCAGCCGCACCGGCGCCGGCGTAGGCGGCCACGCGCCGTCATTCAAATACAGCAGCACCACGTCGTGGCCCTCGTCAGCCAGCTTTGCGACTGTGCCGCCGCAGCCATACTCCGGATCTCCCGGATGGCCGCCCGTCACCACGATCTTGAGTTTCTTGGCGGGCGCCAGCGCATTTGCCGCCGCATAAAGGTTAGGTGCGGCGAGGCAGCCTGCGATGCCTCCGCTGAGAATCAGGGATCTGCGCGTGATCGTCATCGATGCCTCCGTGGATGCCGTCCAGCTTACCTGTATCGGCGCAATCGCGCTATGTTCCGTCAACGCGAAACGCCGCGTCATCCGGACGAAAGCGGTTCAATGCAAAGAGTGCAAGATCGAAGGGCGACGCTTGCCCGGTCGCCATGCCTGCCAGGATCTCCCCCATGACATTGGCAAACTTGAAGCCATGCCCGGAGAATCCCGCTGCAATCGCTACCTGAGGAAACTCCGGATGCAGGTCCACGAGAAAGTGCTCATCCGGCGTCATGGTGTAGAGGCAAGTCCCCGTGCGCAGCAGCGTCCCATTCAGCAGGGGCAATGTAGTGCTCAGACGCTGCCGCATGTTCTCGATCTCTTCCTCGTGAACCGTGCGGTCGACTGTTTCCGGCGTGCACAAGATCGGTGTTCCATGCAGCGCCACCTTGACGCCCTCGTGACCAGGCACGGAAGGGAATCCATAGATCAGCGGCAGACCATCCTCAGCGCCAAACAGGTACACCGGCAAACGGTCCGCGGCAAAGATCTCTGGCCGCGATTGCGGTTCGAACCAGTAGAGCACCTGCCGGATCACGGTGAGGGGAAGACGCAACTCCGCCATCACCTGCGCCGCCCACGGCCCGGCCGTGATCACCAGGGCATCTGCGGTGTATTCGCTCATTGCGGTCTTGACCGAGACGCCGCCTCCTGGCTCCGCGCGCCACGCCAGCACCGGCTCGTCCAAGTGAAGTTGAGCCCCATGGCTTGACGCCTGTTTCAACTGCTGCTCAATACAGTCCTCAGGAACAAGATATCCGGCGTGCTCTTCCCACAGCGCCACCATATCCTCACC
>CAILBQ010000398.1 GCA_903832475.1 uncultured Acidobacteriota bacterium
AATCCACTGCCCTCGCTGGCCGGGGTGCTTCCGGGCGACCGCACCGTGCCGCCGGAACTGCGCGACTACACTCCGGTGTACCACCGCAAGCAATACTTAATGGTGCCGGTTGATCTCAATAACAAGACACGCCAGCTTTTCGTTCTGGATTCGGGGATTCGCCTGAGCACGATGACCTCCAATGTCGCGCATTCGATTTCTGCAACGAAAGTCAATTTCACCAACCCGATTCAAACCGTGTCGGGCGCAACGTTGCAGGTATACCGCGACAGCTTCGACTTCCAATTTGCGAATCAGTCCTTGGAGCATCAAGGACACATCCTGGAATTCGATCCTTCCAATATCTCCAGGACTGCGGGAGTTGAGGTTGCGGGTATGCTGGGATTCGATATGCTGCACACGCTAACGATGCACCTCGACTACCGGGATGGACTGGTGAAGTTCGAGTCCGCGGAAACGGGGACCTCGGGTCACGGGCGCGGCAATCACGGTGCTGACGTTGTGGAATGCCCGAGCAACGACTCGGGAGACCGGCCCTTGAATTCTGTCATTCAGGCAAAGGTAACAGGACTTATCGAGTCCACGCATCTGAAACCCGGCAAAGCAGTGACGGTGACGGTCGTGAACCGATGGGAAGACCCGGAATGCTCTCTATCCGCGGGAGCCATTTTGTACGGCCATGTTACAGAATCCAGTTCATCTCAATCGCCGGAAAGTTCAACGCTGGGTCTAATGTTCGATCATGGTGATTGTGATGGGCATGAAAAAAAGCCGTTGTCGCTTCGGTTGATTGGTGTGGTGGCGTCGCCGGATTCATTTGTAGGTCTGCAAAGCGTCGTGCCATCCGAGGTGGCGGGCGGGGCGCGCAGCATCTCGGTTGTCGAATCTACGATGGGTTCTTTCGCGCTGGACGTCAATCTGAATCCGGACGGGCCTCCGCATACGATTCATCCCGGCATTGCGGCCGGACTCCCCAAGCTGAAACTGGAACCACTTGGCGGTGCGAGCTGCAGCGCACGGTTCACGACTACAGAACACAGCGTCAAGCTGGGCGCGGGCGCGCAATTGTTGCTCACACGCCAGTCGTTGACCACGGCACAAGGCAGTGAGTAAGGCGCTAAGTATGCTCCGTTGATTGATAGAATCAACTTCTGCTGAGCGCCCGGCTGCCGGCTACTTTTGATGTCCTCCTGGAAAGCGACGTTCTGACGAGCACTGCGCAGCGCAACATGCGCTGGAAGCTGGTGTCTCTATAAACGGAAACGGATCGAGATTCCAGAAGGAGTTACAAATGCGAAGGAACTTCCCCACTCTTGTTTTAAGCGTAGCTATGCTTGCCGGGATGCCTGCCGGCGTTGTGCTCGCACAGAGTCAAACCGATGCAACCCAAGGCGCGGCGACGGCTACGTCTAAAATGCCTCCAGCGGATGCGAAGCCTCATCACGCGCCGAACCCTGCGCGACAGGCAAAGATGATGGCGAAGAGGCTTGGACTGTCAGCAGACCAGACAGGAAAGATTGAGCCGATTCTGGCCGATCGTCATCAGCAGATGGAAAGTGTCAGAGGCGACAACAGTCTGGCTCCTAAAGACAGGCATGCGAAGGTGAAAGAGATCAAACAGGATAGCGACCAGAAGATTGAAGCGATCCTGAATGATACTCAGAAGCAGCAGTACGAGCAGATGAAACAGGACCGCAAGGCGCACCGGTCACAGAATCTGCCTCCTTCCGGAGAATAATGTCTGGTGCATGAGCTTGCTCCTGTCCGATTGGATCGGCGGGAGCAAGAGCATTTGAGACTAGAGCAAAGTGAAGTTGATGCGGAGTGAAAGGTGGTTGGCGATTCCCGGGTACATGCTTGTAACTAAAATGTATGACGAGCATCTCAAGAGTGAGTCCGATGTCCGCGGATCCAGGAGAATGTCAATGTTTCGTGCTGCTTGCTTCCGCCATGCTTCTTTGTTTGCGATGATTTTGCTTGCCTCGAACGTAGGGTGCCGGGCTGAGACCCGAACGCGTCTGCCGGCTCCGACGAAAGATGTTGCGCTGGCCGCCAAGCCGGACAAGCAAACGGCTGTTTTCGCAGGAGGATGTTTCTGGGGGACGCAATCTGTGTTTGAACGCGTCAAGGGCGTTGTTGCAACTACCGCTGGATATGCGGGGGGATCGGCGGCGACGGCCACCTACGACCAGGTCACAACGGAAACGACGGGGCATGCTGAATCTGTCAAGGTGGTTTTTGACCCCTCCAGAATTACGTATGGACAATTGCTTCGAATCTATTTTTCTGTGGTTCACGATCCGACCCAGTTGAATCGGCAAGGGCCGGATATCGGGACGTCTTATCGTTCGGCGATTTTCTATACCAACGACGAACAGAAGAGTCTGAGTGAGGCGTACATCGCACAGCTCGAAGCGGTGAAAGCATTTCCAAAACCGATCGTGACGCAGGTTGTGCCGCTCAAGGGATTCTACGACGCAGAATCCTACCACCAGGACTATGCTCTCTACCATCCAGATAACAGCTATATCCTGGTTTGCGATAAACCCAAAATCGACGCGTTGAAGGCGCAGTTTCCGGAGCTGTTTCAAGAATACAAAGGCAAGTAGCAGCGTCGGCGGCTTGAGGCGCATCTGACTGGATAGAACGTTATGACCGGATGGCCGATTCAGGCAAAGGGTCGCAACGGGACAGACTGACCAGGGAGCTTATTGCCTGCTATGAAATTACGCATCAAGGGAAATTCTCTGCGGCTCAGAGTATCGCGGACCGACGTCAAGCGCCTCATGGACGAAGGAACGATTGAGGAGTCGATTCGCTTTGCTCAGGAGGCGGATGCCACCTTGACGTACGCGCTCGAGAAGTCGGATTCTGAAGCCGATCTAGCTGTGCGCTACAAGGCGCAGAAAGTAACCGTTGCGATCCCGTCTGAGGATGTGCGCAGATGGGCCAATGGGGATGGTGTCGGCATCTACGCGAGCGTCAGAGCGGGATCGCAGGAATTAGCGATCCTGGTCGAGAAGGATTTTGCGTGCCTGGATGGAAACGACGCGGAAGGTGAGGATACGTTTGCCAATCCGAGCCTGCAGGGCGTCTGCTAAGCTGCGTGGCTCGTGACTATTTGCTCGTAGGAGCAACGCGCCATACGCTGCGAGTGCCCATCGTCGGTGAGATAAAGCGCTCCGTCCTCGCCAATGGCGACGCCGATGGGCTGGTCCCAGATCTGACCTTCGCGGGTGACGAATCCGGACAGAAAGTCTTCATAGCTGCCGTCGGCATGGCCATCTTGCATGGGGATGTGAATGACTTCGTAGCCGGCGCGGTTGGCGCGATTCCATGTGCGGCTGCACCAGCACGTCAGGCGTGATGACGTTGGAGGCGATGTCGACCCGCTTGCAGTTTTTCGCCTGCTCAGCGGTGAGCGCGGGTGCTTGTAGATTGGGGCCGGTGCCCTGGTGTATGGGTTGGGCAGGCGCGGATCCTTGTGGCCGCCAATGTAGTACGACGGCCATCCGTAGAAGCCGCCTTCTTTGACCGAGGTCACGTAGTCGGGGACGAGGTGGTTGCCGAGATTGTCACGTTCGTTGGTGGAGCACCATAGCTGGCCGGTGATGGGACGGATAGCTTCGCCGACGCAGTTTCGAATGCCGGAGGCGTAAACCTCGACGAACTTACCTTAGGCGTGTATTCGAGAACGTCGGCGCGATGGAATTCTTTAGAGTCGGTATCGGCGTCGTCGACGCTGAAATCGGATCCAACGGAGACGAGCATGTGCCTCCCATCCTTTGTGAAGACACGTCGCTGGTCCTGTGACCGCCGCCGGTAAGCTGGGCGTAGCCGGGAATGATGTTGGTATGGATGGCAGCGGATGCCCGCCTGCGATCGTACTCCGATGATTTTGAGGCTATGCAGACATAGGGAAAGACACCCTATCAGAGGGGATCTTCCTCATCGGCTTCCTCTTCTTCCTCCTCTAACTCGTCTTCATCGTCGGGATCCATTTCGTCATCGTCATCTTCGCCAAGGGGAACAGCTTCGGTGAGGTCTTCCTGCGGTCCTTCCTCGATGGGCGGAAAAACGTCAGGGCTGTCAATATCAGTGATGGGATCGGGAGCGAGCGGATTTGTAGTGGGGGTCATTTTTCCTCCTGAGGTTAGGATGCGCGGAAGGTCTGGCGCGTTCGTTCCGGAAGCTGGCGTCAGTGGTTGCGGAAGTTTTGACGAGGCGGAAAGGCAAGTGCCGGGATAGCTGGGTAATAATGGGAGCTATTTCCTCTGGAAGGTTTCCGCATGAACAGGTTTTTTCTTCGTAGCCGATTTCAAACGTTTATTCTCTTGACGCCCGTGCTAGCTGCAGCAACTTCGTTTGCAGAGCAGCCATCGTTGATGCCTTGGCCCAGTCAAATCGATATCAAAAGCGGAACCATGAGCCTGGCGCACCCGCTGCGCGTGGAGATCAGCGGATGCGATGCGCGGCTGGTTCACGCTGTCGATCGCTTTCGGGCGCAGCTCTCGCTGCAGACGGGAGACCACTACCGTCATCAGGATCCGGAGGCGAACGAAAACGCGGTGCTAACGATTCACTGCTCCTCGCAGGGATTGCCGGTGCAGTCGGTCAGCGAGGATGAGAGCTATGCGTTGGAGGTCGATGCCGGGGGAGCAAAGCTGGATGCGCCAACTCCGCTGGGCGCGATGCATGGATTGCAGACACTGCTGCAACTGGCGGAGTGGGGGCCGGGCGGCTGGGACATTCCAGCGGTGAGGGTGCAGGATACCCCGCGGTTTGCGTGGCGTGGATTGATGATCGACGTTTCCCGGCATTTCATGCCGCTGGATCAACTGGAGCGCGAGATCGACGGCATGGCCGCGGTCAAGTTGAACGTGCTGCACGTGCATCTTTCGGACGACCAGGGATTTCGCGTGGAAAGCAAGAAGGCGCCCAAACTGCAGTTGCTGGCTTCGGAGGGCATGTTCTATACACAGGACCAGATTCGTGAACTGGTGGCGTTTGCACGAGAGCGTGGGGTGCGGATCATTCCGGAGTTTGATGTGCCCGGTCACTCGACTTGCTGGACGGTGGCGTATCCGGAGCTGGCGTCGGACACGCCTTCTCCGCGACTGGTGCGCAACCAGACCGACCAGCAGCTTCCTCCGCTCGACCCGACCAACGAGAAGGTATACAAGCTGCTGGATGATGTCTTTGGAGAGATGGCCAGGCTCTTTCCCGATGCCTATTTCCATATTGGCGGGGACGAGGTCGATCCCAAGTACTGGAACAAGAGCGAGCACATCCAGGCTTTCATGAAAACGCACGACTTGAAGGATGCCGATGCGCTGCAGGCCATGTTCAACAAGAGGCTGCTAGCCATCGTGACCAAGCATGGCAAACGCATGATTGGGTGGGATGAGATCCTGGTTCCGGAGCTGCCAAAGGAGTCGATGATTCAATCGTGGCGAGGTCCCAAGGCGCTCGCTGTGGCGGCGAAGCAGGGCTTTTCGACGATTTTGTCTGCGGGTTATTACATCGACCTGATGTACCCTGCTTCCTATCACTATCTGGTCGACCCTCTGGCGGGGGATGCAGCCAACCTGACGCCTGAGGAGCAGAAACGCATCCTGGGCGGCGAGGCCGCGGAGTGGGCGGAATACATCACGCCGGAGAACGCGGACAATCGCATTTGGCCTCGCACTGCGGCAGTGGCGGAGCGCTACTGGTCGCCTGCTTCGGTACGCGATGTGGACTCGATGTATGCGCGGCTTGATCGCGTCAGTACGGAGCTGGAATTCTTTGGCTTGACGCATCGCTCCAGCCAGGAGCGGATGCTGGCGCGGCTTGCGGGTAGCGCTCCGAAGGATGTGGTGATGGTCTTGGCGGAGACGCTTGAGCCGGTCAAGGAATACGAACGGGGAGAGACACATGAGTTCGATGCCGACATGCCGCTGAATCAGTTCATCGACGCGCTTTCGCCGGAGAGCGAAGCATCGCGACGATTCAACCGGCTCGTGGATAGGGCGCTGAGCAATCCGCAGGATCTGGTCGCGAGACGAGATGTGCGGCGGATTCTGGAACGATGGCGGGAGAACGATGCGCTGTTGCAGCCCTATGTGTCGGCTTCGTGGCCTCTGCAGTCGATCGTGGTCTTCTCCACACCGGTGTCGCAGTTGGGTAGCGTCGGTTTGGAAGCGCTAGACGCGATGGAAGACAACGTGGTGGTTACAGCAGGTGAGCATGCGGCGCATCTGGACGTATTGAAAACGGCGGAAGCGCACCACTCGATGTTGCAGATTGCAGTAACACCGGGCGTGCGCAAGCTGGTGGAGGCAGAGAAGCTGACCCGTTGATGCCTCGACGGCAGAGCAGCGGCGCTGAGGCGCAAGAGAGCGATCCAAAGGAGGACGCCTTCGGCGTGACGCAGGTCACGGGAAAAGGTGCTTCGAAGCAGATAGAGTGCGTAGGCACGGTGACTTTAGAGTGGCTGTGTAATTGCCGAAGGAGTTTTTCAGATGACAGGTACCTTCCGTACGCGAGTAACGCTGGCCATGGTGGTTATGATGGCGAGCGCAGTTGGATTCGCCCAGTCCTCGGGTGAATCGGTCTATAAAGCAAGTTGTGCGAGTTGCCATGGCGCCAACGGAACGCCCAGTGCCGGTATGGCCAAGATGTTGAACGTAAAGCCTGTGTCAGATCCAGACATTCAGAAACTTACACCCGAGCAGATGTTCACCTCCGTGAAGGAAGGCAAGAACAAGATGAAGCCCTTCAAGGACAAGCTGACGGATGCGCAGATCAAGGATTCGGTTACGTACTACCGTTCGTTGAAGTAATCCGGCCAGGAATCGGCTGGAGCAGCGAAGCTGCGCGGTGAGCCGGCAGAGCGCGTGAGCGAGTCTCTGCCGGATTCGCATCAGCGGCGGATTCGCGCAGCCGTTATGAAGAGCGGAGCGTAGCCCGACGACATGATGCGGCCAGCGTCTTATTTATTTCTTGGGCGCGGTTTCGGCGGGTTTATCAGAGGATGCTGAACCCGCGGCTTTTTGACGGCGATCTGCCGCTTTCTGAAGTTCTTCTTCGCGGCGCGCTTTCTCGGTGGCAGCTTCGGCATCCGTGACGTAGTGAAACATTTGCATTCGACCGGGATATTGTTCGGTGGTGAAGACGCGATTCTTCTTGTCGACGGCAACGCCGACGAGCGCCTTGAACTGGCCAGGAAGTTCGCCGTGGCCGGTGCCGATGTAAGTCAGCAATTGTCCGTCGCGATTGAAGACCTGGAGGCGGTCTTCAAGCTCATCGGCCACCCAGATGTGTCCGTCTCCGTCGACTGCGATGCCTTTAGGCCTGGCGAAGTACCCTGGTCCGTCGCCATGCTTGCCAAAAAGCGACACGAAGGCTCCGTCGGCATCAAAGATCTCCACACGGTTGTTGAGCGTGTCGGTCACATACACATTGCCGTCATTGTCCACGGCCACGCCCTGCGGCGCTCCGAAATCACCGGGGGTGGTCAGGTAGTGGTTCTTTCCGCCGGTGCCGATGCGGCGCAGCAGCTTGAGGCTGTCGGCGTCATATACGATGACCTGGTCCTGCTGGGTATCGACGACATAGAGAAAGCGGTTGGTGGTGTCGATGGCCAGGCCCACGGGATCGACCAGGCCTTCGGTGATTGCGTTTTCTACCTCGTGCTTAGCGTTGAGGATGGTGACGCGGTGCATCTTGCCGTCAGAGACGAAGAGCCGGTCGTCATCGTCGATTGCGAGTCCGTTGATCCAGCCGAAGTGGGCTTCGTATCCGTTCCGGATGAGCTGGGTCTCGCGCGTCTCGGTATTGAAGACGAAGACGGCGCCAACACGCTGATCGGCCACATAGACCAGGCCTTTGGAGTCGATCGCTATGCCGTAGGGGCCGATGAGTTGGAAGGGGTAAGTCTTGGGATTGAATTTTTCGGTCTCAGACTGGCCGCCAGCAAGGCGATCCATCCATGTTGCCTTGGGCTTTGCAGTTGCTGCTGCGCTGTAGTCGATCTTCGATCCGGCAAAGTAGTCGAGCCAGTGGACCCTTGCAATGTTGGGCGGACCGGGCCAAACCAGCTTAGT
>CAILBQ010000399.1 GCA_903832475.1 uncultured Acidobacteriota bacterium
CAGCGCGGACTGATCGTCGCCCCTCCTCGAACCGGCAAAACCATGTTGCTGCAGTCGATTGCCAATTCGGTCACGTCGAATCATCCCGAAGTCGTACTGATCGTTCTACTCATCGACGAGCGCCCTGAAGAAGTCACGGACATGCAGCGGTCGGTCAAAGGCGAAGTGATTAGTTCGACGTTTGACGAGCCGGCGGCGCGCCACGTGCAGGTCGCCGAAATGGTGATTGAAAAGGCCAAGCGCCTGGTCGAACACAAGCGCGACGTGGTGATCCTCCTCGACTCCATCACCCGTCTAGCTCGCGCCTACAACACCATCGTGCCGCCTTCGGGCAAAGTGCTTTCCGGCGGTGTGGATTCGAACGCTCTGCAGCGGCCCAAGCGGTTCTTCGGCGCGGCGCGCAACATCGAAGAAGGTGGATCCTTGACCATCATTGCGACGGCTCTGGTCGATACTGGCTCGCGCATGGACGAAGTCATCTTCGAAGAGTTTAAGGGCACCGGCAACATGGAAGTCATTCTCGACCGCAAGTTGGTCGACAAGCGCGTCTTCCCTGCCATTGATATTCAGCGCTCCGGTACGCGTAAAGAAGAACTGCTCATCCCGAAGGAAGATCTGCAGCGCATCTGGGTGCTCCGCAAAGTTCTCAATCCTCTGTCACCCGTCGAAGCCATGGAACTGCTGGTGAGCCGCCTCGAGAAGGTGCGCAACAACGCCGAGTTCCTGCTCAACATGAACCACCTCTAAACGCAGGGGACAACGGGTCACTGAAAAGTCAGGCGAGAGAAGGAGCCATCCCTCTCTCGCACCCGATTTGCGCATTTCGCATGCGCTGGTAAAATGGAGACTGTTCCCAAGGTTGTGGGGCTGTAGCTCAGCTGGGAGAGCGCCTCGTTCGCAACGAGGAGGCCAGCGGTTCGATCCCGCTCAGCTCCACCAATTCTTCAGATCTCTTCTTCCTCAAATCTCACTTCATTGGCACTGTTGCTTTCATGTACGGGCATGCCAGGTCATAGACCCGCGCCCAGTGCGATGAGTGGGTAACCAAATGTCCAACGCTGCTCGGGTTGAATCACCCCTCGGAAGGCCTGCGCGGACCATCTACTGCGTCGGATTTGGCATGGAAAGACACGGAGAAGCGACGCTATAGGCTGACGGCGCGCCTCCAAACCAAACACGGATCGATTCGTGAGCGGGCGTAGTAGATGCAGCGGAGATCGCAGTGTCCTGCCTAGCGGCTTGTGAAGGTCCGATCCGATCCTTTGTTGAAGGATGCTGTACATCGGATCAAACTCCTTCACATCCTGGAACGTCGCTGCCACGATCAAGTTTTCCCGAACCTCCCTTTGCGTTTTGAGCGCCAGAACCTCGAGCCTGGCCTTCTCGGTTTCGATCACCGTCTTGGGCACTTCGCATACGGATTTCGCAATTTCTGCGCCGCCTTTGATCGCTGCCCCTGTGAACTTCGCCACCATCCAGCTAAGAAGAGCCATCCCTTCACCCCTCATGTACCGTGTTAAACCGCGATATTCTCGGACCATCATTCGATCCAGCGAGTCACCACACCTAACAGCGAGAAGCCGCGTCAAAACTGCTCAGAATTCGATCTGGTTTCAACAAGTGCGGATATGAATGAAGTGTCAGTTGCGTCTACCGATGAACAGGCTCGATCTCATCCGAATCTCAATTGAAGCTCGATCTCCCTACGAATCTGAAGCGGTGGGCATCCTATGAAAATCATCGCGCTTCCAAGAAAATTGGAGAGTCCCCGCTATGGCGCGTCCGTATTGGTCCGGTCAGTTCCAGATTTCCCTCGTTTCGTTTGGCATTCAACTCTTCCCGGCCACTGAGGCGAAGAGTGAAATTCGATTCCATCAACTGAATCGAAGAACTGGCGAACGCATCAAGCACCAGAATGTGTCGGGAGACGACGGACCAGTTCAGAAGGACGAGATAGTCAAGGGCTATGAGTACACCAAGGGCCAGTATGTGATGATTGAGCCCGAAGATATCGAGCACCTGCGTATTCCGTCGCGACAGACCCTCGAAGTAACGCAATTTGTCGACAGAAAAGACGTCGACCCAGAATATTTTGAAAAGCCCTACTTCGTTACCCCGCAGAATGCTGCCCAATCTGAAGCTTTCGCCGTGGTCCGCAAAGCAATGCAAGTCGCGGGCAAGATCGCGTTGGGCAAGATAGCATTCGGCGGGCGAGAGCATCTCGTCGCCATTGCAGCACCTGAAGATGATGAACAGCTGGGCATGATGGCTTACACCATGCGATACGCGGAAGAGCTGCGCAAACCGGAGCAGTATTTTGAATCGATCAAGAAGGTTCAAATCGATAAAGAGCAATTGGAGTTAGCAACGGAACTTATCAAGCGGAAAGCGGGTAAGTTCGATCCCAATAAATTCAAGGACGAGTACGAAAGTGCTCTTCGCGAAATGGTGGAAGCCAAGGTGAAACATGCGCCCATGCCGGCAGCCGAACCGACGGCTAAGTCCACCAAGGTGGTCAATCTCATGGATGCCCTGCGCAAGAGCGTCGCGAACAATGCAAACTCCCGAGATAGTTCACAAGCAAAGGCACCGGCGAGTGAGACAGCACGCGCGACGGGCGGAAGGTCAAAGAAGATCGCGCTCGTGAAGCCGGCCACCGCAACGAAGAATGCCAAACGTAAGTCTGCATAATGCATGACAACCCATAGGCCGGCAAAGAAAAGCTCCGCGGACTTGGTAGATGAACAACTTGCCAAGTACCGCTCCATGCGCGACTTCAACTTAACTCGCGAGCCGTCTGGCGGGACTGAGAAGAAGGCGAAGGCCAAGTCATCCAGGCAAGCGAAGACTTCCGAGACTGGTCTCCCGTTCATCATCCAAAAACATGCAGCTTCTCACCTTCATTATGACTTTCGCCTGGGTTGGAATGGCGTACTGAAAAGCTGGGCTGTCGCCAAAGGACCGAGTTATAACACCAAAGACAAGCGGCTTGCTGTTCAGGTGGAAGATCACCCCATGGAATACGGTGGGTTCGAGGGAGTCATCCCCAAGGGCCAATATGGCGGTGGCACCGTCATGTTGTGGGATACGGGAACCTGGGAGCCACTAGCAGACCAGACCAACGTTGAAGCCGGCTTGCGCGACGGTTCCCTCAAATTCACTATGCACGGGACAAAAATCAAGGGCAAGTGGACGCTGGTGCGCATGGGCGGGAAAACTGCCAATGCGAGCAAACCCAACTGGCTTCTCATCAAAGAGCACGACTCCTTTGAACGAGGGAGCAATGATCCGTGCATAACGGAGGAAGCCCCGGATAGCGTGTTGACGAAACGCAGTCTTGAAGAAATCGCTCATCAGGAAGATCATGTTTGGAATTCAAAAGAAACTGCAAATGGCAGCGCCTGGCAGCGCCAGGATTCCAAGCGGAAGAAGACAGTTGATTCTGAAAAGACGGCCGGAAAGATCAAAGTTAGAGCCGATGCATTTGTTCCCAAGTTAAACAGTTATCCGAAAGAAAAACTACCCGAGTTTATCCCGCCTCAATTAGCGATTCAATCCGACTCGGCAATTGACCGCGAAGGATGGCTGCATGAGTTGAAACTCGATGGCTATCGAATTCAGGCGCGCAAGGATGGAAGCACAGTGAAGTTGTTGACGCGAAGCGGACTCGATTGGACGCATCGTATGATGGCTGTTTCTGCCGAAATTGCGAAGCTTCCTGTCGACACCGCCCTGCTGGACGGGGAGGTAGTCGTTCTAGCAGAAAATGGAACAACAAGCTTTGCGGACTTGCAGGCAGCCTTCAAGGACGGCGAAAAGCATACCCTCACCTACTTCATTTTTGATCTGCTGCATGTGAATGGTCGCAGTCTGCGAAGCGAGCCGTTGGCTGAACGTAAGGGGCTGTTAGCGCAGATGCTCAGCGCATCTTCTTTGGCTCCAGAGTTGGTTCAACTAAGCGGACACATCGAAACGGACGGGTCGCAGGTCTTCCAGAACGCATGCAAGTTACACGCAGAGGGGATCATCTCCAAGCGGGCAGCGAGCTCCTATACCTCGGGTCGAAGCGGCGACTGGGTCAAGGTGAAATGCATTTATGACCAGGAGTTTGTTATCGGTGGTTTCACGCCGCCCTCCAATGGAATTCACGGTGTGGGCGCGCTGCTCCTTGGTTACTACGACAACGATGGCCAACTGATTTACGCTGGCCGCACAGGCACGGGGTTCACCCAGAAAACCCATGGGGCACTTCGCAGTGAGTTAGAAAAGCTGCGGAGTAAGTCAGCGCCATTCGAGAACATATCTTCTGAAGCAAAACGCGGAGTCACGTGGGTGAAACCCACCCTCGTGGCTCAAGTGCGCTTTGCCACGTGGACCGCCGATAATCTCGTTCGCCAGGCCTCCTTCAAGGGATTGCGAGAAGATAAGTCTGCGCAGGATGTACGTCGAGAGCGAGCAGTCCCTGTTGACCCCCATCTACCTGACCGCGCAGCATCACACCGGTCAGCGGAGGTCCACGTTGCCAAGACACTGACTCCGGCGAAGGGCAAGGAGCGGCTCGCGGCAGAGAATACTTCCACAAGGAAAAGACAACGGCCGGTTGAGCATGCAAGTGTTCGACTCACTCATCCAGAAAAGATTCTGGACGACGAATCGCGACTTACCAAGCAGCAGCTAGCTGACTACTACTGGCAGATAGCCAAACATATGTTGCCCCAGATTGCGGATCGGCCTCTTTCGCTGGTGCGCTGTCCAGAAGGCTCGACGCAGGCGTGCTTTTTCCAGAAGCACTCCAACGCCATGCTGCCCCCGGGGATTGGTACGGTTGAGGTACCAGACAAAAAGACAGGAAAGACTGAACAATACATCACTCTATCAACGCGTGAGTCTTTGGCCGCACTTGCTCAGCTGGGCGTGCTTGAAGTACATCCCTGGGGATCGCGGAATGACGATCTCGAGCACCCGGATCGAATCATCCTGGATCTAGATCCCGATGATTCGATCGAATGGAC
The DNA here is from genome assembly GCA_903832475.1 of uncultured Acidobacteriota bacterium. GTDB lineage: Bacteria > Acidobacteriota > Terriglobia > Terriglobales > Acidobacteriaceae > Acidicapsa. The sequence continues at coordinate 5,013 of CAILBQ010000399.1, forward strand.
GACGCTGGCAGCGAGTGCAGACGAGACGCGCAAACTACTCTCGCAGCTTGGGCTGGAAAGCTTCCTGAAAAGCACCGGCGGCAAGGGTTTGCATGTCGTAGTCCCGCTTGTTCCACAACATGATTGGAACGTCATCAAGCAGTTTGCTCACGCCATCGCGCTAGAACTGGAAAAGAGAAACCCAGCGCTTTACCTGACCAAGATGAGCAAAGCCCAGCGCAAGGGAAAGATCTTTATTGACTACTTGCGGAACGAGCGCGGTTCAACAGCGGTGGCCGCGTTTTCTCCTCGCGCACGTGCGGGAGCTCCAGTTTCAATCCCGCTAGCGTGGTCAGAGCTGAAAGCTGCGGATCGACCGTTGTTTCACGTCGGAGACTTTGCCGAATGGAAGGCTCGCCTTTCGCGCGATCCATGGAAGAAGATGTCTGGGATGAAGCAAGAGATCAATCTTGATAAAATAGGCCCAATTCTGGGTTAGGTGTTTGCGCCTGCCAAGTGTTTTACGCCGCTGCGATCCCATACTTGCTATGCAAGAAGAGTTGAAGTGTGCCCGGCAAGTGCGAGGCGAGTTCCTGCCATGTCAGGAGCGCAAGCCGGCTCCTGAGTGCGCAGTCTTGAACTGTCAGCATGATCTGGAACCAGCTTTCGATCAAGTCCCGTCTGCGAGCATCGCACACTACAACAAACGATCGCTCCAGGTGATGCGCGGCTAATACACCTCGAATTAACTGATACGAAGCGACTGATTCGCGGGTTACAGGCAGCTTTTCAACGTTGAAGACGCTATCCAAATCACGATAGCGAAGGATACGGTCGAGTGGACATTTCTGAAAGCCTGTCTCAGTCAACTTCGCCTCGACCAGCAAAGAGTCAAGGTACATGTCGATCTCCGTCTGATCGGTCCGTCCGTTGCTCAAGGGGATGGCAGGCTTGAATCCAAAGTGAGGCTCGCTACCTGACCTCACACCCAGAATTGAAGAAAGGCTTGATCTCTTCATCAAG
>CAILBQ010000400.1 GCA_903832475.1 uncultured Acidobacteriota bacterium
AGGCTGGCCGCCGGGCAGGAGAACATCTCGCGTGCCGGCCAGGATGCACCCAGTGCTGCCATGGCGCATTTGCCCTCGACGCTCTCGATGCGTTGCGCCTGCGAGAAACCATGACGTCGATGAGGAAAAGTGATCCAGAACGGGCCGCTCGGCTCGAAACACGGGCGTGCGGCTACATATCCGAGTATGGCGCCAGCTTCCCGGGGGACGCGGTCCGCGGCATTCTCGGGGACTCAGAGGAAGACGCGGTGGCCTTCGAGGACTTTGCCAACGAAGCGGCCTGCCCGGCGCTCGACCCCGCAACAGGGCTCTGCGAAGTCTACGACGCCCGGCCGATGACCTGCCGCGTTTTCGGTCCGCCGGTGCGTCAGAATGCAGAAGACGATGATGCGGCGGCATACTCAGTCTGCGAATTGTGCTTTACCGAAGCCTCCGCTGAAACCATAGCGGCCTGCGCCATGACGGTGCCTGTCGCGGAAGAGGAAGCGCTCCTCGGAGAATTGCAGGCTGCACAGCAGGAAGTTGCCGGTGCGATGAGCGGAGACACTATCGTCGCCTACTGTCTCATCGGCCCTGCTCTGCTGCCACAGTAACGGTCTACTGCAATTTCTTGAGTACGACAGTCGCTTTCTCGTCGGAACCGATGATGCCTTGCAGGTGAAGGTAATCAGGCTGCTTCTCGGCGGGTAGTTCAAGCTGCTTGACGATGTAATCCCGTTCGTAGTGCAGGACCTTGCCTTTTCCAGATTCCGGGGCCGAAACAGTGGAGTGGTAGCTGGCAAAGTCCGTATCCAGGCTCACAGGCGTCGGCATGTCATCGACCACGTAGCCATCGGGGATGGCAATATCGAAGCTGTCATGCCAGTGTCCAGTAGCTTGCAGGTCGATGGGAACGGTCCTCGGGTCGCGGCTCACCGGACGGGCGTACGATGCCACAACGCGCGGACGCACTAGCATCAGCGGGCCGACCTGCTTACCATATTGATGGGCAGTCACTTCGTAGTGCAGGGTGACAGGCTTGTCCAGTGGATCGGGTTCCGCATATTTGTAAGTATCCAGCGTGACGCCGGGGATGTCTTCTCCAAGCGAACGCTCCAAATCCTGGCGCAGGTCCTTTTCATCGTTGCGCTTGAGGCGCATCCGAATGGCGCCGCCCTCCGCGCCTCTTCGCGTGGTGTCGACGGCGCCCGTGATCGAGCCATCTGCGGCGAGCTTGAAAGCGCCGACGCGATTGGCCCCGCTGGCATCCGGCTGCAGTATGGGCAACTGCACGATCTGGCTTTCGGCGCCGACGACCAGCAGTCCATAACTACCCTGCAGGCTGGATTCAAGGCTGCCGCCCGGCGTTCGCTCATCGGTGGGATCGAAGATCAGGTAGCGCTTGCCATTGCTCGCTTTGACGATGGCTTGCAGCCGGTCATCGTGCACATCCGCAGGCACTTCGATGGCAGTGATCATGTGATCTCCGAAAGCCGAAGGCAAGGCAGGGTCGACGAAGCCGCGGCGATGGTCGACAGGCACGTAATAGGCGTGGATGCCGGCCACCTCAAGCATGGAGATCAGCAACGTCGTCTTGTCCTTGCAGTCGCCGTACCGGTAGCGGAAGATGTCTCCGGCGGGGTGCGCCTGGTGGCCGCCAATGCCGCGCTCAATGACGAAATAGCGGATGTTTTTCTGGATGTAGTCAGTAATCTTGTTGAGCTTCTGATAGTAGTCGGGAGCGCCCTCGATGAGCTTGAGCGTTTCTGCCGTGATGGCCGGAGTAGGGTCGGGCCGGTGAGCCTCAAGCTGGTCCACCCATTGTCCGATCGCACGCCATTGATTGTCGGCGCCTTTCACGGCTGCGTCTCCCCACAACACAGACATCCGGCCGGCTAGGGCCATCCAGTCGGGAGCGTCCGCGGTTTTGCGCAGGTCCAATGCTGGGACCTGCGCCAGTTCCCAGCGCCAGCGATTGGGACCCATTTCCATGCCCTTCGCCGCTTCGTAGTGGTGCCAGGATTCTGCATGGTGCCGACCTGGGGGCAGGTCCACCTCCAGAGCTTCATTGACCACAGGGATGGAGTACTGGAACGTCCACATCTTTTCGTCGATGTAGCTGCGCAGCTGCACTTCGGATTCGCATATCACCACGGCTCCTGGATCAGCGCCCGGTGCAACCGCGTAGCGAGCCTTCTCGGTGACCAGCAGAACGCTGTCCTGGTTAAAGCCTATCTCGTGAAAATCGGCTTCCATGGCCTGCAGTTGCTTGCCGTCGGGCAGGATCGTCCACACGCGGAGATAATTGATCTTTTCATCGACGTCGTAGCTGGCGTGACAGACGCCCCAGTCGTTGCGCCCTTGAGGCTTCAGAATACGGGTCACCAGGCGCTCGCGTTCCACGGCGCGGCCCTTGTCATCAATGGTGAGCAGATCTTCGTCCGATAGGATAACTGCTTCGGAATTCTTTGCGGTTGCGGGCGTCGCGATTTTCGCAGCATCCACCGCCCACGTGGGCGCCGGCTGAACCTTGTCTTTGCCGAACAGTGAAGCGTCGGCCGGCTTGACCGAGGTCATGACCAGGAGAGCAAGAGCAATCGCGCTTTTCGGCCTTCGCATCGGTTCAGTTCCCATTCGTAGCCGCAGCCGCGGTCAACATCAGGGGCTGCTGATCGGCTGTGGCGATCTTTTGATAAAAATCGCGAAGATCCTTGTATTCCTTCGGATCGAGGAGCGTGAAATTCTTGGCCAGCGTTCGCCCGACGGTGATCTGATTCTTACCCGTGGTCGACTTCAAAACGAAAGCGGCGTGATTGGTCCAGGGGACCGTCGTGTCCGCCGGTGCGCTCTCCACGCTGAATTCTTCGGGAAGGTGATACACCACCTCGTCAGAAACCGAATCGGGGTAAGACATGTCCACCGGCGTGAGGCGGGTTTCTTCGGCGACGAACGGATGCTTAGCGTGAGACTCAAAAAATAGACCAGGCAGAAAGACCCGTTTGCCGGTGACAGTACCCAGATTGCCGGAGATCTTGACCACTCCCATGAGGTTAGTGTGGTAATCGGTGAGACCGATGAAATGATCAAAATCGGCCGTCACGCCGTCTGGAACCAGCGCTTTCATGCTTTCGTCGAACTGCTTCTTGACCTCGTCTTCATCGTTTTCGAGAGCCAGATGACGCCAGCGCAGCGCTGCGGGCCCGCTCATCGATATGCGAACCAGGCCGGTAATGCTGCCATCCTTGTGCAAGGTCAAATCAGCTACGCGGATCGTTTTCGCTTCTTTGTAACTGTTGCCCGACGTGGTGAAAAAGCTCGTTCCCTTGTCGATCTGCCGCAGACCGCTCGCAAACATGTGCCGCCAGTCGAGTTCGCCGAAGTTGGCATAGCGACGGCCGGGGTCCACAACAATTTCTTTGCCGCCGACCGTCACGATCACCAGCACATCGTCTAGCTGCTGCATGGACATGAAGTACTGGTTGAACAGCTCCCGATCGCGATTGCATATGACGGTTGCGTAAGACTTGAGGCCGGCAATCCGAGCCATGGCCAGGTAGAGAAGCGCAATCTCGTCGCTGCTGCCGCTCTTCTGCTTCCACACGTCCTCGGCATCCTTCACCTGCTTGATGCCTAGCTGCTTCATCTCCGCAGATGATTTACGGCGCGTGTAGTCGGTATTGTCCACGGTCATGACGGCGTCATACAGTTTGTGCGCTTTGACGTCTTCGCTGTCGGCGGGCGAGATGAGGGAGGCGACGGCTTCCTTGAGGCCTTTGCTCTCGTTGGCGAATCGATCCATCTCTTTGGACCACGAGCCGCCTTCATGTTTCCAATAGTCTTCCTTGTTGAAAAAAGAAGAGTAATAAAACTTGACGCGCGCCATGAAAGCATTGATGGGCGGCATGTATTCCTCATCGGGGATGGGGCTGAGGTCGGTGACATCCAGGGTGTATTTCCCGCTGTTCTGTTCGTAAACCACTTTTGCGCCTGGAGGAAGCATCGTGGTGTAAAGAAGTTTGCTGGAGCCATTTCCTTTGTTGTCGATGACCCGATCGAGAAGCTTGAACGGATAGAACATGTAGTGGGCTTTGCGAACGTAATACGGCTGCTGAACATCCCAGTCTGGCGAGTTCAGTTTGTCGTCGGGATAGCGGAGCTGCCAGCGATACTCGAGAATGCTGCCGACCTCAACACTGGGCAGCGTGAAGACAAGCTTGTTGATCTGGTAGCCTGAGCCCTTGTGCTCAACCAGGTCGGCCGGCTTCACGTCTAGGGGGATGATAGTTCCATCGGCGTGGATGGTGCGGGCCTTCACGTCGGTGACCGAATCCTGCCCCTTTGCATAAGGAACCCCGACCGTAGCCAGTTCCTTGCCTTTCTCGGTCAGCACCTTGATGCGCGCATAAAAGCTGTGAAAGTGCAGATTATCGTCGACGGTCTCTTCCCGATAGAGATAGATGGCGGCTGCGCCGGGCACCTTGGGCTCGGCCGTCATCTTCAACTCTTCGTCGGTGGGCGGTTGAAACTGGCCAAAGAGCGTTCCGGGACATCCGAGAACGAAGGCAACAAAGGCAGAAAAGACCAACAGGTCGAACCGTCGACGGGATTGCATGCTTTCTCCTGGACCCCTAAGGCCCGTGTCTCGCCATGGCACTGAATACGGCGGCACGCGAGGCGGGGCGGCTGCGGCATTTGCAATACGGGGGATTTCTACCCCACAAGGTATCTGCCGGGAAGAGAAAAAGCAAGACCACGAATCGGTTAGGCAGCTAACTCGCCAAAACACTATTACCGTTTGAGCTATCGAACGCGAAGCATGTTGATTATTGTCTAAATACTCTCCTGTCATGGGCTTGCAGCCTCGTAAGTATCTTCGTGCCGCGCTTTGACTCATTTGATCGAGACTTCTTCACGTTGGGGAACGAGTTATTGCGTTGTTTAATTTGATCCATATGGACACCAGTTAATGCGCGGAACTTCGGCTGGATTCCAACAGGAGTTCGTCCTGAAAATCCGGTATTCCCATCGGAATGTCCAGATCCTTTCTTGGAAATCGCTTGGAGAACGGCCAAGGTTGTGTTTTTCTAAGGCTTAGAACAGAGACACGATGCGCTTGCCGGGTGGGCTTTTCTATGAAATGCCTGAGCGGTGAGGTGTCGGCCGAGAACATTGTGTCCCGGAGCTTACCTCTCTGTCGTCAACCAACGATGCGGATAGCCCTGGAACGTTATTTCGAATTCTCCCGACTGGGAACCAACTGGCGCACGGAAGTGCTAGCCGGCGTGACCACGTTCCTGACCATGGCGTATATTGTCGCGGTCAATCCGGCTATCCTCGCCCAAAGCGGGATGCCGCTGCCGGCGGTAACCGCCGCAACCTGCCTTTCGGCAGCGTTCGGGTCGATTCTCATGGGTATCGTAGCCAGATACCCGATCGCTCTGGCGCCGGGGATGGGACTGAATGCCTATTTCACCTACACCGTATGCATCAAGATGCATATCCCCTGGCAGACGGCGCTGGGCGCGGTTTTCCTCTCTGGAACGGTGTTTCTGCTGTTGACCGCCTTTGGCATACGGCAGCTGATCTTGAAATCAATACCGCAGGAACTCTATGCGGCTGTTGCCTGCGGCATCGGTTTATTCATCGCATTCATCGGGCTGACCAAGGCTGGCCTGGTCGTCAAGAGTCCGGAGACACTGGTACAGCTCGGCAACATCAAGGATCCGAACACCGCGCTCGCCCTGCTGGGTCTGGGTGTGATGGTGGCGCTCGAAATCTGGAAAGTCAAAGGATCGATCCTCATCGGGGTGCTGGTTGTCACGGGTGTGGCCTGGAGCATGGGGCTGGTGCACTGGGTTCCTGCCGCGGGAGGCGTAGAGAGCCTGACCGCGACCGCTTTCAAGCTGGACATCCCCGGGGCCCTGCGCGTGGGGCTAGTCGAGATTGTCTTCGTCTTCTTCTTCGTCGATCTTTTTGACAACCTGGGCACGCTGGTGGCCGTGACGAAAAGAGCCGGGCTGCTGGCGCAGGATCATTCCATTCCGCGGCTGAATCGGATCCTCTTTGCCGATGCGGCAGCCACGGTCGCGGGATCGCTGACCGGAACATCGACTGTCACGAGCTATGTCGAGTCAACTGCGGGAGTCGCCGCGGGGGGCCGCAGTGGCGTGACCGCCATTGTCACTGGACTGCTGTTCCTCGTAGCCATGGTGGCAGCGCCTTTTATCGGCATTGTGCCGACGGCGGCGACAGCTCCGGCCTTGATCCTGGTGGGCTCGATGATGTTGACCACGGTGACCGAGATCCGCTGGACTGACCCGCTGGTGGCCGTTCCCGCCTTCCTGACACTGATCCTGATTCCGCTGACCTATTCGATCGCCAACGGACTCGGATTTGGCATCATCGCCTGGGCTACCTTGCACATCGTGGCGGGCAAGTTCACCCGCAAGGATTGGCTCTTGTATTTGCTGGCAGCATTATTCCTGGTGCGCTTTCTTTACCTCTCTGCCAGCTAGAAGTTCACGGAGCGGTTGCGGAAATAGGTTCTGTTTGAGAAGGTTGGCAGGGAAGCCGTAAGATGGCAGCAGCCGTCCAACGTAAGATAAAGACGATACGAGCCGATGTCTCGAAACCGGTGCACCTGGAATTCCCAGGCGCATGCGGCGGGGACGCAGGGAGCCCATGACGGAAGTGCCAGTCCATACCTCCGAACAAACCTCCGGCATGAAGCCGAGGCGGTTCGTGAAGTTGTTCAGAAGAAAAGAAGAGGCGGGAAGTGCGCGTCTGACCGGATCTACACTGGCTGGCGCTTCCGTGATGTGCCTTGGGATTTCTCTACTGCTGGCGGGGTGCCAGAGCGTCACCGGCTACAGCGCGGTCAGCCTGGTGCGGGTCATAGATGCGTCGTACAACGCGCCTGCCATCAACGTGTACGTCGAGAGCAGCCTGGTGGCTTCCAATATTGGCCAGGGCAGCATTACCACCTACGGCGGGTTTGGTCCATCCAACAACGCGCTGGTGAAGGTTACCGCCGCCTCGAATTCTAAGGCGTTGGTCAATTCGAATGCTACCCTGCTGCCTAACAAGAGCCAGTCCATCCTGGTGACGGATATCAACGCCCAGTACCAGGTGGATGTCCTGGAAGATCAATCCACGCCCGCGCCCAGCGGACACTCGGACTTCAGGATCCTGAATCAGGCGCCTTCCACTGGACCGATCGACGTCTACTTCTTGGCCGGAACCTCGGCTACCGTATACGCGACAGCTAAGCCAGTGATTACCAACCTGGCCGTCGGAGCTACCTCCGGCTACGTCGCCATCCCAAGTTCCACCCTCTATATGGTGATTGCGCCGGCAGGAACGGTACTTAGCACAACATCCACGACAATCTACAGTTCCGCCGCCCTCCCGCTGGTGGGCGGGGAGGTTCGCACCGTGCTGATTGTCGATCCGCTGCTGGTCACCGAACCCGTCCAGGTCTACATGGCTAAAGACGTCAACTGATCAGACGCAGGCGGATTACATCCTGGAATCCGGACGCCAGCTATTCTTTTGATCTGGACGGAACCATTTGCTTCTGGAAACAAGCCCGGCAAAGCACGGGTTTCCCCTGCGTAGGCCGAAAAGGCACGGTTGTTTCTGCTCCACACTCCGCGCACACGGTGCGGGTTTCAGGCCGCGCACGCGAGTTGGTTGATACCCGCTTGGCCTTGCATGTCTTGCAGTGCTTGGGATCGTTGGTGAATTGCTTTTCGTGAAAAAATAGCTGCTCTCCGGCGGTAAAGATAAATTCGTTACCACAAGCGACGCACTTGAGCGTCCTGTCCCTGAATTCCATCACAAGCTTTCCGAATCCTGTGATCAGTGAGCCTCAACGCGTTCCAGCTAGCTCGGTGCCGATCGCATTTCATCACGAAGTGAATTCACAACTGGGGCCCGTGCCATCCTTATAAGGCGGCATTTCCACGCTTGCCGCGGTACCTGGCAAGTTGGAAGCTGGATCGCGCAAAGGAAGCGCGACGGTCTCAGAGTGAGGACTGTAAAAAGTCCAGAGTGCGACGGTTCGCCAAGGTTTCAGGGAGAAAACTCAGCATAGGGCCCTGTAAATCTGTAAGAATGTGCCCAAAATCAAGACCCCGACTACATAAGGGTGTAGCCGGGGCCCGAGTTACGGGATCAAAAATCTCTTCGATCCTTTTTCAACCACCGAAAACCCTTCTCGGTGCTTAGTCTTGCTCTTTACGAGCCTTCTTGCGATTCCGCTTGCGCGCCAGTGCTTCCTTGACGCGACGCTTCTCACCGGGCTTCAGGTAGTAGGAGTGACGTTTGACTTCCTTGATGATGTCTTCCTGCTGAACCTTCCGCTTAAACCGTCGGAGCGCATTCTCAAGCGGTTCGCCTTCTTGTACGCGAACCTCTGCCAAAGGGGTAACACCTCCTGACCTGCCGTATGGCTGTCCTTAGGATACGGGAATTTTCTCGATTCAGCCAGTCTAACTTCAGCGCGTTAAGGAATGTTGACCGCGGACGAACAAAGGCCGACCGGCTTCCGAAAAGCGCCCACATGCCCACATCGTCCCCGTCAGCGTATTGATTACACTGAAGGGAGCGAGGAGACGCGTCCATCATGATTCGCAGCTACCAGGGAATTCAGCCGGTTGTGCCAGGTTCGAGTTACGTCGACGTGTCCGCGCAGGTGATCGGCGACGTGGTCCTGGGAGAAAACAGCAGCGTCTGGATGAACGCGGTGCTGCGAGGAGACGTGAATTCGATCTGCGTGGGAGCGAATTCCAACGTGCAGGATTGTGCCGTGCTGCACGGACAGCGCTACTTATATTCGGTGACCGTCGGGGATTGGGTAACCATCGGCCACAACGCGACGGTGCACGGGTGCGTCGTCGAAGATGCCGTCCTGATCGGCATGGGCGTGACCATCTTGAACAATGCCCGCATCGGGGAAGGCTCCATCATCGCTGCCGGCGCCGTAGTTCCGGAAGGGACGGTAGTGCCTCCCCGCACACTGTGGGCCGGGGTTCCGGCGAAAATGCGGCGTGAGTTGGGCGACAGCGACCGCGAACTGATCCTCCAGTATGCGAAAAATTACCTGGACTACACCAAAATCTACCTGAACGAAACAGCCGGTTAGCCACGTGGATTAGGCCACGCAAACAAGAATCCCCGCCGGGTGGGCGGGGATTCTTGGAGGAATCAGAATTAGAACTAGTGAGCGGCGCCGGCTGGCTTGGGGTTGGCCTTGTCGTAACGAGCAACCTGGATTTTGCGCGCCAATCCAAGCTTGCTCAGGAGCCAGATGATGTAGAAGTTGGGATCCACTTCGTACCAGGCCAGGCCATGCTTGGCGGAGACGGGGTGCGCGTGGTGGTTGTTGTGCCAGCCTTCGCCGCCCGTAACCAGTGCGACCCAGAAGCTGTTGCGGGAATCATCGCGAGTTTCGAAGCGGCGCGAACCCCATAAGTGGGTCGCTGAATTGACCAGCCACGTGGCGTGCAGACCAAGGGTGACGCGAAGGAAAACGCCCCACAGGACCATCTTCAACCCGCCCATCATGCTGTGGTCGATCCACGACCCGAGGCCAAACAGCACCGCGCCGCATGCCACCAGCGAGACCCAATGATACTTGCTCATCCACACGTGGAAGCGGTCGCGAGCCAGGTCGGGAACGTAGCGGGCCAGGGCCGAAGTCTTGGCGTGCATGGATTTACCCAGCACCATCCAGCCGATATGCGCCCACCACGGCCCTTCTTTCGGCGTATGCGGATCACCGGTTTGATCGCTGTGCTGATGATGGACGCGATGCACGGCCACCCAGAAAATGGGACCGCCTTCGAGAGCCAGCGTGGCACAGACCGTCATGCAATATTCGATCCACTTGGGGGTCTGAAAGCCGCGGTGTGTTAACAGGCGGTGATAACACACGCCAATTCCGACGTTAATGGCCAGAACCCACAGCACCAGGGCCACGGCAAGACGGCTCCAGCTGAAGTAAAAAAGGGCGGCAATAGCGCCAATGTGGAAGGCGCCGATGAAACCGGCAGTCACCCAGTTGATGCCGCCGTAATTAGCTTCACGGCCCATTCGGACTTCCGCGGCGACGGGTACGCGGGACGCAGAGGGAACAGTCTTGACGGTGCGGCTCGAGGGGGATTCTACGTGTGTGGCAACTGCTGGATCTGCGTCCTGCAGGACGTTCGGTGCGACTGGGGGCATTCGGTGGTTCCCTTTCGGGGATTCTGAGTCTGAGTTGGACCCGGTACTTACATTGTATCGTCGGACCGGGTTTTCCACCGGGTTTGTTGTCCAGTTTTCGAACAAGTTGTTGCCCAGCCATAAATACAGGATTTTCAGGATGTACCAGATTGACCGAAAAATATCCCCACGGGCCTGACACCGCTCACCATCCTGGTCTGATTCTGCTGACTCCGTGGCTTCATGAAACTGGAAGCGGATTCCGCTCCGTGAATTGTCTTTGGTGCCAGTAAGGGTAAACCGGAGCCACGTCACTGGCCTTGTCGAGGGTAGCTACCTGCTCGGCGCTGAGAGTCCACCCTTCAGCAGCCAGGTTTTGCCGCAGCTGTTCCTCATTGCGAGCTCCAATAATGACCGAAGAAACCGTCGGCCGTTGCAGCAGCCAGTTTAGTGCGATCTGGGGAACGGACTTGCCGGTTTCCTTTGCAACCGCGTCCAGCGCGTCGACAACGTTATACAAATGCTCGTCGGAGACTTGCGGACCCGATTCGGCGGTCTTGTGTAAGCGGCTGGTTTCAGGCAGTGGCTGGCCGCGCCGGATTTTTCCCGTAAGCCGTCCCCAGCCCAGCGGACTCCAGACCAACGCCCCAACCTTCTGATCCAAAGCAAGCGGCATCAACTCCCACTCGTAATCCCGTCCGATCAGCGAGTAGTAGACCTGGTGGGCCACATACCGCGCCCAGCCGTAGCGTTCGGCAACCCCCAGCGACTTCATCAGGTGCCACCCGGAAAAGTTCGAGCAGGCAATGTACCGCACTTTGCCATCGCGAACAAAAGTATTCAACGTATCAAGAACTTCCTCGACAGGCGTCAGCGCGTCAAAGCCGTGCAGGTGATAAATATCGACGTAGTCCGTCCCCAGACGCCGAAGACTCCCTTCCAGAGATTTGCGCAAATGGTAGCGGGAGGAACCGAGATCGTTGGGACCGTCGCCCATGCGGAAAGTCGCCTTGGTTGAGATCAGCGCCCGATCGCGCTTGCCTTCGAGCGCCTTGCCCAACACTTCTTCGGAAAGTCCATGAGAATACACATCCGCCGTGTCGAACAGGTTGACGCCGGCGTCGAAGCAGATGTCCAAGAGGCGGCGAGCCTCGGCCACGTCGGTTGCGCCCCAGGCTTTGAAGAATTCACCACCGCCGCCAAACGTGGCGACGCCGAAGGACACAGCAGAAACCTTGAGGCCGGAGCCTCCCAGCAGTCGATATTCCATGGCGCTTTGGATGCGCACCCGCATAGCCCGGATGCAGTCATTGATCTCTCCAGGCCGCCTTCCAAACGTTTAGACTGAAAATGTCATGATCACATTGAAGGCAGTACGCGGCACGCGGGATCTTTTGCCGCCCGAAACCGCACTCTGGAACCGCATTGAAGCAACCGCTAGGGCGGTGTTTGCGCGCTACAACTTCGGCGAGATTCGCACCCCGATCTTCGAGGATACGGCGCTGTTTGCTCGCGGCGTAGGCGAAGAAACCGACATCGTCTCCAAGGAAATGTATACCTGGGAAGATCGGGCGCGGGCACAATCGGAAAAGACCCAGTCGCTGACCCTGCGTCCAGAGAACACCGCCGGCGTGGTGCGCGCCTACATTGAGCACAAACTCGGCGAGACCGGCCAGTTGCAGAAGCTCTACTACATTGGACCGCAGTTTCGCCGCGAACGACCGCAACGCGGCCGCTACCGGCAGTTTTCGCAAATCGGCGCCGAGGTGATTGGACCGGCATCCGCGGGTAGCGAATCCCCGCTCCGCGACGCAGAAGTGCTCGAAATGCTGGCCACCCTGCTCGACGAATTGGGAATTCGCGGTTGGACGCTCAAAATCAACTCGGTCGGCTCCTCCAGCGACCGCCCAGCGTACATCGCCAAGCTGCGCGAGGCGCTCAGGCCCGTGGTCTCCCAGATGTGCGAAGACTGCCAGCGCCGCGCCGAGACCAACCCCCTGCGTGTGCTGGACTGCAAAGTCCCCGCCGACCAGCCCATCATCGAAACGCTGCCCAGGATCGCCGATTCGCTCGACGAAGCTTCCAAAGCTCACTTTGCCGCCGTTTGCGCGGCTCTCGACAAAGCCGGCGTGCCCTTCGTTCAGGATCACCGCATGGTGCGAGGCCTGGATTACTACACCCGTACCACCTTCGAATTCACACACGGAGGTCAGCCCTCGGGCGACGCAACGGGGGCCGCGCCGGCGCTGGGTGCGCAGAATGCCCTGCTCGGCGGCGGCCGCTATGACGGCCTCAGCGAGGCCCTCGGCGGACCCAAAGCTCCTGGCATCGGCTTCGCC
>CAILBQ010000401.1 GCA_903832475.1 uncultured Acidobacteriota bacterium
CAGGGTCGCGGCGACCATGTCGCAATGTTCAAGGGCCGTGCCGAAGCGGGCGCGCTTGTCGGGATTGTGGCGGAGCCAGTGGAGAAGTTTGGCGAATCCCCATTCGTGGGAATAGACGCCGCCGCACCAGTCGATGGCCTCAAGGCCTGCGGCGTGAGCTTTGGCGGTGATCTCTTCAGCTTCGGCCTTGGCGCGATGGTCGCACCAGAGGTAGTACTCGTCGAGCGGCTGGAGATTTTCGTCGACGGGAATGACGCTGGAGCCGGTGGTATCGAGGGCGATGGCGACGACGCCTTCGCCGGGGACGCCGGTTTTTTCGAGGACGGCGCGGGTGGCGCGGACCAGCGCCTGCATCTGGTCCTGGTGGGATTGCGTGGCGTAGTCGGGGTCTTCGCGCTTGCGATGGAGCGGGTACTCGGCGGAGGCAGTGCCGATGGGGCCTTTTTCGCTGTGGACGAGGGTAACGCGGACACTGAGGGTTCCAAAATCGACGCCAGCAACGATAGGCATAGGCTCTCCGGTAAACGCTTACTGAAACTCTGGAGAAGTCTACCCCATCCCGCTTTGGCCTGTCATCGAAACCGTTACGGTCTTCAATCGATGAGCACAAAAAATCTTCCAATTGTCCAGGTAACCATTACCCAAGGCACCGGTGGTGATGCCCATTGAGCCAGCCCATGAGTATCAAAGAAGTATTGTGACCCCCTCCCAACCCGCGCATACTCAGGACAATCCATCACCAAGTCCGGCATTCAGACCGGCGTTCCCGATCAGCGATCCATGCCAGCTTTTTCGGCTGATCCCGTTGCAGAAACGACAACCGGCCTCCACGCCGATGTGCCGGTTGCTCGCAATTGATCAGGAGAACACCATGCAAGCATCCCTCATTCCTCCTTCGCAGAATCCCGTATCTCTGTCGCGCTTTGCTGCCCCAGCCTGGATTGCCGCCGCGGCCATGTTGGTCGTGTCGACTTCCGCCCTGGCGTTCAGCGGTCCCGCTCCTTCGCTGCGCGCACTCTCCGGCTCTTCGCAGCAAGCCACCTATGCTTCCAGCTTTGCCAAGCCTTTGACTGTGTGGGTGTACGATTCCGCAACGCAGCGGTCAATCTCCGGCGTTCGTGTGAACTTTGTAGCGTCGAGCGCGACTCGATTGAGCGATGTTTCCGCCACGACCGACGCGATGGGACTTGCATCGGTGATGGCAACCGGCCTTGCGGTTGGTAATGCCGAAGTGAAGGCTGAAATCGCAGGAGATCCAAAGAGTTCTGTCAGCTTCGACAACCTGGTCGTGAACAAGGCCGTACTCACCGTGGTGCCGATTGACCTGCAGTCGACCGTGGGAGAGATTCCGGCCATCACCGAGTACACCATTCAGGGCTTTGTGAATGGAGATACAGAGGATTCGGCCGAGATCAGCGGCGTCCCTGTGCTGTCGACCATCGCGACGGAAAACAGCCCGGACGCGAATTACGCAATCAAGGGAGATGTCGGTTCGCTGACTTCGCCGAAGTACACGTTCAAGCCCGGCTTCGGCGCTCTCGTACTGCGCGGCACCGGGAAGGGAAATCGCGCGGCGACCGCCGGTGTGGCTCCCAAGGTGGGTCCGCTGGAAGGCGCGCCGGTTGTGCAGTCGGCCATCCAGCCGGTGAAGGTAGATGCTCCCACTGCACTGCACCTGGGCACGGTACACAAGGTTAACGTCCTGCCTTCGATCGAAATCGCTCGTCCCGCGCCGCTGCTGGGCAGTGCCGTCCATCAGGCTGTGTCTCATGCTGTGTTGCCTGCTGCTGTTGGCGCGCCGCCCGCTGCGGTACGGCCGGGAATATTGAGCCAGACTGCCGAACCTGCTGCGACCATGGCCGGCGAATTTGTGCAAGGTGTGCGGAGCGCGCTTCCCAGTGCCACACAGGGGCCGGTTTCGCCCAAGACGAACAGGATTCGCAAGGCGCTGGACCCGCCCATGCCCAACTGACAAGCGGCGTGTCTCAGTCCGCTTGTTGAAAGAAGTGCTTGCTGGTGGCAAACCGCGCGGAGCTGGCTCAAGACGCGCGAAAACCGCAAAGCCTAGTTGTCTGACCCTGCGGCTGGGTGTATCAGCCGCGAAGGCCAGCCGATCCGGACAAGCATTCCGTCCGGGCCACATATCCCAACTTCATAGAGGCCCCATTCGCGGTGGCGCAGGACTCCGCCGGGACGGATAATCAAATCTTCCACCCGCGCGGCGATCGCATCCACGTCGGGTGTGCGAATGAAAACGCCAAACGGGTTGTGCTCCTCTGGCACACGCCAAGGGCCGTCTCCCGCCTGGACCAGGTGCACTTCGCAACCCCAGCCAGCCATGATGATGTAATTGGCGTCGCCCCCCGCCCGGGCAAACCCGAGACGTTCCCAAAACCGGATCGCAGCGGTCAAGTCGTTGCTCGGAACGATGGCAAAAGCACCGACTTGTGGGACCTCGGGCATCCGTGTGTTCCTCCTCCGGAGAGGAGAATACAGCACATCGCACATTTTCGAGAAGCCTGAAGCCATGCGCGCCTGAACGGTCGAAAGGGGCGCGCAGCTCTTGGTGCGCTATCGTTTGTCGAGCCGGAACATCGCCGCCTGAAAGTCGCCACGGAGGTTCACGTCAACACCATGATTCATCCACCAGGCTCCGCTGGCCTGCGCCGGCGTGCCGGGTGCGGCGCTGCCATCGATACTGCTGAAAGCGTACTGGGTGTCTGGGTCGAGGCCAAGCAATTGCAACCGTGGGAAGCCACGGCCCTCCTGCGTGGAATGCACGTAGGCGAAGAACACAGCCTGCGAACGGTCGGGAGCGACCATCTCCGTCGCCGCGAACTCGCTGCCGTTGGTGGGTGAGATGAGCCGATAGAGCGAACCCTGCGCGATGGTCTTCTGCACCAGGTGATATTCGCGGATCAGCCGTTGCGCGGTCGCCATATCCTGAGCCGACCACTTGTTGAGATTGCCGCCGATGCCGAGCGCTCCCTCCATTGAGACCAACATGCGGTAATTGAGGCTGGTGGCGCGCGCGTTGAGCCAGTGCGGCGAATCGGTTACCCACGACATCATGACCTGGTTGGGGTAGGCGCGCGTAAAACCATCCTGCTGGGTGAGGCGGTCGAGCGGGTCGGTATTGTCCGAAGGCCAGACTTCGTCGGTGTAATGCAGGATGCCGAGGTCGACGCGGCCGCCGCCGCCGGAGCAGCTTTCGATTTCCACGCCGGGGTGCTTGGCGCGGAGTTCGCCCAGGATGGAGTAGAGGTTGCGCGTGAATTGCACGTAGACGCGCTTTTGCTCGTCGACAGGAACCTGGTCCCAGCCTGGCTCACTCCAGTTGCGGTTGTAATCCCACTTGAGGAAGGCGATTTGGTTTTCGGAAAGCAGCTTGTCGAGAAAGCCGTAGACGTAATCACGCACGTCTTTGCGGGCCAGGTTGAGAACGAGCTGGTTGCGCTGCTCCGTCCGCGGCCGGCCGGGGAAATTGAGCACCCAGTCGGGATGCTTGCGGTAGAGGTCTGAGTCGGGATTGACCATCTCCGGCTCGACCCACAGGCCAAAGTCCATCTTGAGCGAGTGGACCTTGTCGATGAGTGGCTTGAGTCCGCTGGGGAATTTGTCCTTGTTGACGTACCAGTCGCCCAGGCCGGCGTGGTCGTCCTTGCGCTGGCCAAACCAGCCGTCGTCCATGACGAAGCGATCAATGCCCAAGGCAGCCGCTTTTTCGGCAAGCGCTTCCTGGCCGGCCTCCGTGACGGCAAATTCGGTCGCTTCCCAAGAGTTGTAAATGACCGGTCGCGGCTTGGGATTGGGCGCGGTGGGAAGGATGCGGGCAAGCGTGAAGTGATTGAGCAGGCGCGAGGCGCCGCCTTTGCCGTCCTGGGTGAAGCCGCCGTAGAAGACCGGGGTTTCGAGCTTTTCATTGGGCTTCAACGTGTAGCCGAAGTCGAAAGGATTGAAGCCGCCGGTGACGCGCACGTTGTCAAGCTGATCCTGCTCGACGGTGATGCGCCACGAGCCGCTCCAAGCGAGGGCGCCGAACCAGGTGTCGCCGTGTTCTTCCCCGGCCGGGTCGGCAGTCTCATTGCGGGAGATGGCAAACCACGGGTTCATCTGGTGGCCGGTCGAACCGCGACGGCTTTCGAGCACGCGCTCCCCGGCCTGGATGGGTTCGCGATTCAGCGTCCATTCGCCGGCCCAGCGCCCGCTCAAGTAGTCGAGGGTGTAGTGTGCGGGGGGCAGAGACCAGGCCGCGGCCGCAGCCTGTTCGATCACGATTGGCTTGGGCTCGTGATTTTCGATGGTTGCCCAGCGAGCCAGGATGCCGGTATCCGGGTCCATCCAGTAATGAAGGATCACGCGCACGTCGCGCTGAATGTCTTTCAAGACGATGTCCTGGATGCCGCTCTGCTCGTCTGGCTTGGTGCTGGAAAGGTAGTGCAGGACGAGGTCGCGGTTGCCGTCGGCGAAGGTGACCTTAAGGGCCGGCTCCTGGAAGAGACCGGCGCCCCAGCCAGCGTATTCCTGCGGAGTGTTGTTGTAGGAGTTGTCGAAGGAGGCGTGCTCTGGATTAGATTTCGGCGCTGGAAGCGGATCCTTCGGCGCGATTCGTCCACCCCAGTAGATTTGCTGCAATTCGCCGCGCTCGTTGACACCGAAAGCATACGTGGTGGTGTAGCCGTCGAA
Source organism: uncultured Acidobacteriota bacterium (assembly GCA_903832475.1). Classification (GTDB taxonomy): domain Bacteria; phylum Acidobacteriota; class Terriglobia; order Terriglobales; family Acidobacteriaceae; genus Acidicapsa. Next base: position 4,687 of record CAILBQ010000401.1, read on the forward strand.
GCGAAAGACCGGCTGGTACGTGGTCCGCGTTCCGGGGGCTGTCATCGGCGGGGTCGGCGTCTGCGCGGAAAGCGCGAGACTCGAACCCAACAGCGGGACAAAGGCTGCCAGGACTGCGCAGTGAACGGCAGGCATGCCTGGAAATGTTTTCAGGGTGCAGGAAATCATGGGGGCTTCTCCAGTCGCAGCCATCCTAACATCTACGAGTGGAGCCCGAAAGATTCAGGGCTGGACACCGGTTCCAGCCCTGAATCTGCTCGGATTGCAATGGGTGAGTCCTCAGCGTGTTGCTTCCTGCAGGCTCGGGTAGTCGGTGTACCCCACTTCGGAGCCACCGTAGAAAGTGTGCCGGTTAGGTGTGTTCAATTCTGCGCCCGAACGGAAGCGCTCCGGCAGGTCCGGGTTAGCGAGGAAGAGCCTGCCGAAGGCAACCGCATCGGCGTCGCCGTGGGCGATAGCCTGATCTGCCGTCTCGGCCGTGTATCCGCCGGCGGAGATGAAGGCTCCATGGAAGGCTTTGCGGAAGGCCGGAGCGGTGCGCGGCTGCGATTCATCGTTGCTGGTCGCTCCGCCGCCGGCACGCGGTTCAATGACGTGCACGTAGGCAATGCCGCGCTGCGAAAGCTTTTCGATGACGTAGGTGAAGAGCGCCTCAGGATTGGAATCGCCCATGTCTGAGAACTTGCCGTACGGCGAGAGCCGCACGCCCACGCGGCCTTTGCCCCAGACCTTGACGACGGCATCGACCACTTCCAGCAGCAGGCGCGCGCGATTCTCGATGGATCCGCCGTACTGGTCGGTGCGGTGGTTCACGTTGTCTTCAAGGAACTGGTCGAGAAGATAGCCGTTGGCGCTGTGTATCTCGACGCCATCGAAGCCGGCAGCGCGTGCGTTCTCTGCGCCCTTGATGTAATCGGCCACAATGCCGGGTAGCTCGCTGGTTTCGAGCGCGCGAGGCGTCTCGAAAGGAACCTGCTGGAAGTCGGCGGTAAGAGCCTGGGCTCCATCGGCGATGGGAACGGCAGAAGAGGAGACGGGGAGGCCGGTTTCCGGGTGCAGAGAGGTGTGGCTGACGCGGCCCACGTGCCAAAGCTGCAGGAAGATGAATCCACCCTTGTCGTGAACGGCGCGGGTAACGAGCTTCCATCCCTCGACCTGCGCATCGGTGTGGATGCCGGGAGCGGCAGGATAGCCTTTGCCCTGGCGCGAAATCTGCGTGGCTTCCGAAATGAGCAGGCCGCCGTGCGACGCGCGCTGATTGTAGTATTCGGCATTCAACTGGTTGGGTACGTCGCCGGGCTGGGTAGAGCGCAAACGGGTCAAGGGCGCAAGAACGATGCGGTGAGCCAGGGTCAGATCGCCGACCTGAAAAGAAGAAAACAAATGTGGGTAAGTCGTCATACCGATGGGATGCGGCTCTTCGTGTGAAGGTGCAGCAAGATCGGCGCTGATCCATACTCGCGTTAAAACAGCACGCGCGTTTCGAGGATCAGGTTGTGATTGTAGGGATGGAAATGCGTGGTCGCTTCCTGAAAGCCGCTGCCCAGCATGACGACCCGGCCGCTGCCCATCCAGTCTCTATGCTTCAGGCGGTAGAAGGCAGCTGGGGTCAGGAAGTTCTGGGTCTGGCCGTTGAAGGGGCCGAGAAGATTCCAGGCTGCATTCTCCTCGAGATCGAGGAACCAGCGATCGGCAAGATGAATCTGCGCGGTGGTGTTCCACTCGATGACGCGGCCCTGCGCGGAAATCTTGCCCGTCGGCAAAACCCCGTTGACGACGGTTTGAAGATTGAAGCGGCCGAAGGCTTTGCCGGCGGCCAGTTTCGGCACGTACACCGATGTGAGCGCTCCATTGCCGCGGCTGCCGGTGGGCAGATCGGCAGCCAGGATGGCGGTCAGCGTGTAATTCCCGTGGTCGGCGTTCCCGGAGAAGAGACGGCTCTTGATCTGAAGAAGCAAGTCTCCGAACCCATCTTTGTCGCTGCCCGGATTGCCGATGAGGTACGACGGCTGGTCGATGTCGAACTGGAAACGGTTGAGGGCAAGCAGGGAGGTGCCGTGGTTGTTGCCGAAGCTCACGGTGTGGTGACCGGGCGCGTAGGAGTTGGACATGGACAGGCGCACGCCGCGGGTCAGGCGTGAGTCCGACTGGATCATGGGGCCGGCCCAGGTGGGCTGCAGAGCCGTCATTGCACCGTTTGGTGTGGGGTGTGATTCAGGAGTCGTCTGCTGCGCGAGAGACGCGCAGGACGCAGCAAGAGCGAGCAGGAGAAAGAGAACAGGGCGTGCTGGAGTCACGAGGTTTGTATCGATTATAGCGACTTGAATGGTTCGAGCCATGATCTGCGTCACACATAACGAGCCAGTCGGAATCAGTTCGGCCCATTGAGGCCCTTGAAGTACCATCGAGCCACGGCCAGAAACGCCACGAGGGTACATGGAAGAGATTTTCTTGGCAGTCCTGTATGCGCTCGGTGAGTTCTTCCTGGAGGTAGTTCTCGAGGTAGCCCCGCAGTTGATTTTTGATTTCTTCCTGCGGTGGCTGCGTTCGGAGCTCTCGACTTCTCCGGCGTTGAACTCGATCCTCAACGCTATTGGGTACTTCCTGCTTGGTGTAGCAGTAGGAGTTGCAAGTGTGTTTGTAGCGCCTCATCCCTTCGTACATCCTTCGCGCTTTCATGGCATCAGCC
>CAILBQ010000402.1 GCA_903832475.1 uncultured Acidobacteriota bacterium
GACACTACCCTCACCGGCGGCTGCATGCGCTGGGCCGGTGCCTTCTCGTTGATCGGCCCCACCGCCCTCGAATCCCTCAACGTCGTTGTCATGGACAAGGTGTTCATCGGTGTCTGCGGCGTCGATCCCGACCGCGGCGCCACCACCATCGAAGCTGACGAGGCCGCCGTCTTCCGCGCCATGACCCGCCGCGCCAAGCAGGTCATCGTCGTCGCCGACTCCAGCAAAGTGGGCATGGTCAGCCCTGCCGTCATCTGCCCCGCCTCCGACATCCAGGTGCTCATCACCGACGACGGCATCTCCGCCGAAGCCGTCAGGGCGTTTCGCCGCCACGGCATTCACCTGATCATCGCCTGAGAGCTGCGAAGGATCTGCATTTGCGTTTCTGCCTGTCATTCCCCTCAGGGGAATCTTCTTTTGCTCACAGCGGCTTCAAATCCCCCAGCATGGTAGGGATCAGCTCGCAGACCGTGGGATGGATATGCATCGCCCGCTGCAGCACGGTATACGGCGCGCCGGCGTACATCACATCCAGGATGCAGTGAATCGCCTCATCCCCACCCGTCCCCAATATCGACGCGCCCAGGATTTTCTTCGACTCCGCGTCCACCAGGATCTTCATGAATCCCTGGCTCTCGCCCTTCTCGACCGCGCGGCCCACCTTGGTCATCGGCCGCGTCGCCATCAGCGCCGGACGCCCTGACTTGCGCACCTCCGCCTCCGTCATCCCCACGTGCCCCAGCGGCGGATCGATGTACAGGTTGTAGGCTGTGATGCGGTCGCTCACCCTCCGTGGATCGTTGTCCAGCAGATTCGCCGCGACAATCTCGAAGTCGTTGTACGAAGTGTGCGTAAACGCGCCGCGCCCATTGCAGTCGCCCATCGCCCAGATCCCCGGTACATTGGTCCGCAGTTGATCGTCGACCTGGATGTACCCTCGCGCATCGATTGCCACACCTGCCTTATCCAGTCCAAGATCATCCGTATTCGGCCTGCGCCCCACCGCCAGCAGCAGATGCGAACCCACCACCTGCGGCTCGCCCGCCGTGCAGTTCACATGCGCGCCGATGCCGTCCTCTCGCTTCTCGAATCCAATGCACTCGGCATGCAGCCGGAAGTCGATCCCCTCCCCTTCCAGAATCTCCAGGATGGTCTGCGAAACATCCTCATCCTCGTACGCCACCAGCCGCGGACCCTTCTCGATGATCGTCACCTTGCTGCCAAAGCGGCGAAACATCTGCCCAAACTCCAGCCCGATGTAGCTGCCGCCGACGACGATCAGGTGCTCCGGCAGCACATCCAGGTCCAGCAGCGTCGAATTGGTCAGGAACGGCACATCCTTCGCACCCGGCATATCCGGTATCAGCGCACGGCCGCCGACATTGATGAAAATCTTCTCCGCTGTCAGGATCTCCTCGCCGACCTGCACTTCATGCGCAGAAAGAAACCGAGCCTGCTCATGAAAGACGGTGCAGTTCTCCATCCCACGCAGCCAGCTTTCGACGCCGGTGCGTGACTTACCCAGCACTGCATCCTTGCGCGCCTTTACCGCCTTCATGTCCACCGTCACCGGCCCCGGCACCTGCACGCCAAAGTCGCCCCCGCGTCGCGCCAGGTGCGCCGCGTAGGCGCTGGCCACCATGGTCTTGGTGGGGATACACCCGGTGTTCACACACGTGCCGCCAAACAACTTGCGCTCCACCATGGCCACACGCTGCCCCGCCTGCGTCAGCCGTCCAGCCAGCGGAGGCCCCGCCTGTCCTGCTCCTAGAATGATCGCGTCGAAGTTCATGCCATCCACTCTACTAGCGGATGGTGAAAACGAGGTGTTCTATTGCGAACGAAGACGAAGCAATCCAGCAGTCAAGGCACCCTCGCATGTCGGGCCATTCTCGCGGAGCCTGTCGTCGCCTTTAAGAGCATCTGCGCTCGGCTCAAAGGCGTGGAGCGCCTCAAACCTGCTGAACCGCTTTGGCCAGGTGGCTGAGGCTCGACCGCGCATCCCCGTACAGCATCGTGGTACAGGCTTTGAAGAACAACGGATTCTCCAACCCCGAAAACCCGCGACCCTGGCCGCGCTTCAAGACGATCACGCTGCGCGCTCGATCCACCTCCAGGATCGGCATGCCGGCAATCAGCGACTTGGGATTATCGCGCGCGTCGGGATTGACCACGTCGTTGGCTCCGATCACCACCGCCACGTCTGTCGAAACAAATTCCGGGTTGATCTGCTCCATCTCATAGAGCGCCGCATAGGGGACATTCGCCTCCGCCAGCAGCACGTTCATATGCCCTGGCATGCGCCCGGCTACTGGATGGATCGCATATTTGACCGTAACTCCGCGCCCTTCGAGCAGCTCCGCCAGCTCCCGCACCGCATGTTGCGCCTGCGCGGTAGCCAGCCCATACCCTGGTACGAAGACCACGCGAGAAGCGAAAGCCAACTGCATCGCCGCATCGTCCAGCGAGATCTCGCGCATCACTCCATCCGAGTCTCCGGATGCCTCGGCGATCACCGCGCCAAACCCGCCGAATAATACATTCGTGATCGACCGGTTCATGGCCTTGCACATCAGCACCGACAAGATAAATCCCGAGAACCCATCCAGTGTGCCGGCAATAATCAGGACGTTGTTGCCGAGCACAAACCCCGTCGCCGCCGCCGCCAGCCCAGCATAGGAATTCAGCAGCGACATCACCACCGGCATATCCGCCGACCCGATCGGAATCACCAGCATCACGCCAAACACAAACGCCAGGCCCAGCATGATGTAGAAAACCGCCACCGCTTCAGGATGAATCCAGAAGAAGACAAAACTTCCCAGCATGCCGACGCCAATCAGCAGATTCACCGCATTCTGCCCGCGAAACTGGATCGGCTTGCCCCCGATCACCCCCTGCAGCTTGCCCGCGGCGATCAGCGAACCAGTCGTAGTCAGCGCGCCCAGCATCACCTCAAGCCCCAGCGCGCCGCGCGTCACGACTCCCATCTCAGAAGCATGCACCAGGAACTCGCCTACTCCGACCAGCGCCGCCGCCAGCGCCCCAAAGGCATGAGAAAGCGCCGTCCGCTGCGGCATCGCCGTCATGGGCACGGTCACCGCCATCCATCCGCCGATAATCGATCCCAGCGCCAGGCCGGAGATGATCCATACCCAGGTCACGATATGCTGTCCGACCAGCGTGCCCACAATCGCGGCAAACATCCCGGCTTCCGCCATGAACATGCCGCGCCGCGCCGTCTCCGGATGTGACATCCCCTTCAAGCTGAGGATGAACAGGATCGACGCCACCAGGTACGTCGCTTCCATGAAGTAGGATTCGATGTTCATTCATTCACCGCCGCATTCTTTGCCGGCAGCCGCTTGGCAAACATCTTCAGCATGCGATCGGTGATGCCAAACCCGCCGACAACGTTGATGGTCGCCGCGGTCACCGCAACGAACCCCAGCAGATGCGCAAACAAGGGCGAATGGCCGCCGCCCGCCAGCACCAGCGAACCAATCAGCGAGATGCCGCTGATGGCATTGGTGGCCGACATCAGCGGAGTATGCAGCAGCGGCGGCACGCGGCTGATGACCTGGTAACCCAGAAAAGCAGCCAGCGCGAAAACATAAACCGAAGCAATCAGAACTGCGGGATTCATACGCTCTCAACCTTCAGGAAGAAACAGGACCAGGCACGGCTTCCAGGGCTTCCGCCACGCGCGCGTTCGCTAGCTTGCCACGGTGCGAAACACATGCCCCGCGCAGGATCTCGTCCTCCATGTTCAGCACCAGGGAGCCATCCTTGATCAACGGCGTCAAGAAGTTCAGAACGTTGCGCGAATATAGCTGGCTCGCATGCCC
>CAILBQ010000403.1 GCA_903832475.1 uncultured Acidobacteriota bacterium
GAGCAGGTGAGCTGACAGAGGAGTTCCCTGGGCGCCTGTTCCACAATCGGATCCAAATTTTCCAGTAACTGAATTCCCTGCGGCGTGATGTACGTCCAGACAACGCGGCGATCATGCCGGTCGCGCTGCTGGCGGACGAATTTCTGTGACTTGAGGCGGGCGAGCAAACGGGTGATGTCCGGCTCCGGAGTGATCATCATGCGGCCGACTGTGGAACAGGTGAGTCCGGTTTCGCTGGCTCCGCGAAGGATGCGCAGGGCGTTGTACTGGGCTGAGGTGATGCCGAACGGCTTGAGACGCTGCTGAAAGGCGCGATGAAGAAAGTCGGCCGAGCGCATGAGGGTGAGGAGAGCCTCCTCCTGGGGACTGGAGAAGCGGAGGGCTTGCTCGGTTCCCGGTGAGGTGGACATGGGAGGGTCTCCGCGCGATTCGATGTGTTCGGGATCCGAAGGGAAGGAGCAGTGCTCCTTCCTTCGGATGCACGGGGCCGCGTGATTACTGCTTGGCGACGTCTAGGTCGATGGTGATTTTGACGTCTTCTCCGAGAACAGCAGCGGGAAAGCTGGTGCCCAGGTTGAAGTCGCTGCGGTGAATGGTCGTGGTGGCGGAGAAGCCGGCGTGGGGCTTTTTGTCCATGCCGGTGACCGGGGCGGTGGGTCCGTCGACGTCGAGGGTGACCGGCTTGGTGACGCCGTGCAGGGTCAGGTTGCCGGTTACGGTGAGGCCCGATCCGCCTTTGGCGACGCTGGTCGAGACGAAGGTCGCTGTGGGGAACTTGGCAACGTCGAAGAAGCTGTCGGACTTGAGATGGTTGTCGCGCGGGGCTTCGCCGGTGTCAACGCCGGTGACATCGATGGTGGCGTTGACGGTGGACTTGGTGATGTCTTTGTCGTCATACAGGATGGTGGCGTCGACTTTGCCGAATCGGCCATGGACGTTGGAAATGGCGAGGTGCTTGATTGTGAAGTCGACTTCGCTGTGGGCGGAATCGGCTTTCCATGTGGAGGCCTGGGCAAAGGCGACGGAGGCAGACAGGGGCAGAGCGAGGGCTAGGGCGGTAAGTTTAGCGATCTTCATAAGGTCCTTTCGAGTTTTTGCGAATCGGGCGGTTGGTTCGGCTGGAGAATTCAGCGAGGCTTGCGGGCAGTGGCGGGGCCGGGTGCCGCGGAGAAAGCGCTCGCAAGGTCTCTGAAAGCCGAGAAAGCGGGTAACACGAGGTTGCGCTGAGGCGCTTATCCGTGGCTTACGAATATAAGGATGCGCCGGAAGAATAGTTGTTGCAACAAATATTCGCGCACTGAGGAAATTCTTTATGGCGAGGATGGGTCTGGTATGCTCCGGCGTATGTTTGTCGGAGAGCATTTTCGCCGTCTTACCCGCCCGCAGCGCCATGCTTTTCTGGCTTCGTTTCTAAGCTGGTCGCTGGATGCGCTGGACTTTTTCCTGCTGATTGTATGCATCCCGGCGATTGCTACCGAGTTTCACTCGCCGGTCGCAGGGGTCGCGGAGGCGGTGTCGCTGACGCTCATCTTCCGGCCGGTGGGGGCGTTTCTGTTTGGGATGATGGCGGACCGGTTCGGGCGAAAGCCGACGCTGATTCTAAACATTCTTTGCTATTCGGCGATCGAGCTGGGATGCGCGTTTGCCCCTTCCCTGCCCTGGCTGCTGGTGCTGCGAGCGCTGTTTGGGATTGCGATGGGCGGCATCTGGGGAGTAGGGGCTGCACTGACGTTCGAGACGCTGCCCAAGGAAGGGCGCGGGATGTTCTCCGGTCTTTTACAGGAGGGGTATGCGGTGGGATACCTGCTGGCCTCGGCGGCGTTTGGACTGCTGTTTGACCGCATTGGATGGAGGGGGCTATTCATCCTGGGAGCGGCACCGGCGCTGCTGGTGTTCTTCGTGCAAGTGGGCGTGGAAGAGTCGCCGGTGTGGCTGGAGGGGCGCAGGCTGAAGCGCGCCGGAACACCGCGGCCACCTATCTGGGCCAGTCTCAAGTCGTATACGCCGACCTTTCTGTTTCTCATTGTGCTGATGTCGGCGTTCTGCAGCTTTTCGCATGGCACGCAGGACATTTACCCCACGTTTCTGATCAAGGGATTGAAGTTCAATGCATTTACGGTGGGCATGCTGGGGGTGATCTACAACATCGGTTCGCTGGGCGGCGGGTTCTGCTTTGGGACGCTTTCGGAACGATGGGGTCGGAAGCGAGCGATCATCACGGCGGCTCTGCTGGCTATTCCGATTGTTCCGCTGTTTGCCTACGGACATACACCGCTGGTGGTGGGGATTGGGTCGTTCCTGATGCAGTTCATGGTGCAAGGGGCGTGGGGGGTGGTGCCGGCGTATTTGACAGAGCTTTCGCCGGCACCGGTGCGGGCGATTTTTCCCGGGCTGGCCTATCAGTTGGGGAATTTGCTGACTTCGCAGAACCTGGTGGTGCAGAACGTGGTGGTGCGGCGGATTGGGGTGTATGCGCCGGTGCTGGCGGGAACGGTGGTGATCGTCGCGTTGGTGCTGGCGGGGGTGACGGCGCTGGGGCGCGAGAGCCGAGGTGCGGAGCTGGAGGCGGCGTAAAGTTCAAAGCATCCCACTCTTCGCAAAGACCTAGCAGGATGGGGCACGCGGTCGAGATTCTTGCGATCCCACCCTTCGCTACTGCGCGAAGGATGAGGCATTCGCAAAGGGATCGACCGCTACTTATGCGATTGGACTCAAAGCAAGCCGCCCGTAGGCGATAAAAGCCAGGAGCAGGCCCAACACGCCGCTCAAAATTGTGGGCGAGACTTCGTGGTACTTGATGTGAACCCAGATGAAGATCAGGCTCTCCACTGCGAGCAGTGCGGCGGCGAAAATGGTCAGCTGCGGCTGCCAACGAAGTGCGTCCGGGACGATGAGCGCGACGGTGCACGCGAGTTCGAGGATGCCCAGGGTCATCCAGGACTTCCGCGGCATGGCGCCGAAGGATGGGACGTCCTGGCTGACCTTGTCGAACAGGAAGACCTTCATGACGCCCGACGATGCGTAGAGGAGTGCGGCGAGGCCTTGCAGGACCCACAACAGGATGTTCATCTGGCGCCTCTTTTCGGGATGCTGGGACTCGAGGGACCGCCCGGATCGCAACTCAGAGCTTATCTGAACTCAGGGCTGGTCTTGAGAATATGGGTTCTCGAAGGGCAAATAGATGCTGATTTTAGTGCCGTGGTTGACAGGGTCCGTGCTGCTGGAGAGATCTAGCCTGCCGGCGTGGCCCTCGATGAACTGGCGCGCAATCCAGAGGCCGATGCCGGTGCCGATTTCGGCGCGGGTGGTGAAGAAGGCATCGAAGACGCGTTTGATGTTTTCCGGCGGGATGCCCACACCTGAGTCTTCGACGGTCAAGAGAAGAGCGTCTTTGCCGTCCATAGTTGCGTCTTGAACAGAGGCGATCAGGATTCCGCCTTCAGGCATGGCGTGAGCTGCGTTGAGGATCAGGTTGGAGATCACCTGCAAGATTTCGCCCTTCCTGACCACGATGGGCCGGTGCGAAAGGAATCTGGTGTCTACCTCGATGCCGCTTTGTTTGAACTTGGAGTCGTAGATGCTCAAGGCGTGTTGCAGCAGGTCGGGAAGGGTGACGCTGGAGGCGTGGTTGAGTTCTCGATAGAAGCCGAGGGTTTGCTTGGTGATTTCGGCGAGGCGTGCAATTTCGCGTTCGGCGGCGAGGAGATGGCCCTGCACCTGGGCTTCGGTGGAAGACAGACGGGCGAGGAAGACGAGGTTGAGGACCGCTTCCAGCGGATTGTTGATTTCGTGAGCGATGGTGGCGGCCATTTTGCCGCTGGCGGCGAGGCGCTGAGCCTGAAAGAGCGAATTCTCCAGTCGCTTGCGCTCAGTAATGTCACGCAGGATCTTGGATGCGCCGACCACGTTGCCTTGGGCGTCGTGGAGAGGCGAAATGGTGAGGGAGACGTCGATGCGCTGGCCACTCTTGGTCATGCGCGTCGTGACGTAGTGATCGATGCGCTGACCTGCGCGGATGCGTTGGAGGATGCCCTCTTCCTCGCTATGTAATTCTTCGGGAATCAACGTCAGGACGGATTTGCCGACGATTTCCTCCTGGGTGAAGCCGAGGATGCGCTGGGCGGCCTGGTTCCAGGTGGTGATGATGCCGTTGAGGTCTTTGCTGAGGATGGCGTCTTCGGCGGAGTCGACGATGGCGGCGAGGCGGGAGCGTGCGTTGTCCCAAAGCTTCTGATCGGTCACGTCGCGGGCCACTTCAGAGATGCCGACGACCTCGCCAAGCGCATCGCGTACCGGGGACAGGGTGAGCGAGACCATGATCTCCTGGCCATCTTTTCGGACGCGGTGCGTCTGATGCTGAGAGATCTGCTGGCCGGCCCGGAGTTTGACAAGGATTGCTTCTTCCTCGCTACCGAGCCGTACAGGAAACAAGCGAAGAATGGGCTGGCCGATCATCTCTTCCGGCGTGTAGCCGAACATGCGAGTCGCAGCGGGGTTCCACGTTTTGATGATGCCATGCAGATCTTTCGCAATGATGGCGTCGTTGGAAGACTGGACAATCGCTTGCAAAAGCGACGTAGAAGTGCCGAACCAGGTCTGGTCGGAGGCGTGTGGCGTCGGAAAGGTTCATGCTGCGCAGAGGTGTGCCAGGAACAAAAAGTCGGATGCGAAGCGGATGTCCGGCTTAAGCATAGCAGTCCTTCGAGTGGACCGCTGGCGCAAGAGCACGCGCCGCGGCCCCTACAGGCGGGATCAACAACGTGGGCTGCAGCAGCCCGATCATTTCAGACGCATGGGTACGCAGCGTAAGATGGGGCGGCTGAGGAGGTTGGCTTCAACATGCCTCCCTGCGATTGGGGATCTCATTGATGCGCATTGTGTCCGTGTTACGGTTGGTCGTTCGATGCTGTTTGTGCTGCTGGGTGGCCGGTGGTCTGACTGCGTTTTCGCAGGCCGGTTCTGAGGCTTACAAGGCGGTTGATCCGCTGATTGGGACGGCCGGGGATGGAAATACGTTTCCCGGGGCGGCGCTGCCGTTTGGGATGATGCAGTGGAGCCCGGACTCGGGTTCAGAGGCCTGGTACTACTACAAGGACAAGACGATTCATGGCTTCAGCATGACGCATCTGAGCGGCGCGGGCTGCCCGCTGTATGGGGACTTCCCGGTTCTGCCGACGGTGGGCAAGGTGAGCGGGACCGCACCGGACGTGGCGTTCGAGCATGCCAAGGAAGAGGCGCAGCCGGGGTATTACGCGGTGACGCTGGCCAATGGCGTACGCGTCGAGATCACGGTAGCGGAGCGAGCGGGGATTGCGCGGTTCATCTTTCCTGCCGGGGTGGAAGCCGGGTTGAATGTAGATGCCGGGGGCAGCGCCAATATCGATGTCCACGATGGAAAACCAGAGCGCGCGGCATACGGCAATGGCATCGCGGTGAAGCCCGATGGAACGTGGAGCGGATGGTCGGCGGCGGGCGGGTTTTGCAGCTCTGGATCGAACTACAAGATCTATGTCGCAGGCAAATTCGAGAAGCCGGCCAGGACCGTGGTGCTGCGCAAAGATGGCGTGGTTGCCGACGGCACAGAATCACACGGCAAGAAGACCAGCGCGTGGTTTGATTTTGGCGGCGAACGGCAGGTGGTACTGAAAGTAGGGCTCTCCTTTGTGAGTGAGCAGAACGCCCGGGAGAATCTGGACAAGGAAATCGGCGAGGCCGATTTTGAGGCTGTGCACAGCAAGGCGCAGGCGACCTGGACCCGGTTGCTGGGAAGGTTATCGGTCGAAGGCGGCACAGAGGATCAGCGCAAGATCTTCTATACCGGGGTGTATCACTCGTTTCTCGCGCCCAACGTTTTCAGCGATGAGAACGGTCAGTATATGGGATTCGACAACAAGGTGCATGACGTGGCCGGCAAGCAGAAGGCGCAGTATGCGAACTTCTCTGATTGGGATATTTACCGCAACACGGTTCAGTTGCAGGCGCTGTTTGAGCCGGAGCGGGAGAGCGACATGATGCAGTCGCTGGTCAACGATGCGGTCGAGAGCGGGTGGTATCCGCGCTGGGCGGCGGCCAACGATACGACCTACGTGATGGGCGGGGATTCGCCGGTGATTTTGCTGGCCTCGGCGTATGCGTTCGGGGCCACCAACTTCGATACAGACACGGCGCTGAAGTACATGGTGAAGGCAGGGACGGAGCCGGGCAAGGGTCCGCATGGCGACTCGGAACGGCCGTTTTTGGAGAGCTATCGCAAGCTGGGGTATGTGCCGGCCAATGACGATGCGATCGACGCTTCTCGGACCTTGGAATATGCCAATGCCGACTTTGCCGTCGCCGAGTTTGCCAAGGACACCGGGCATCCTGCCGAGGCCAGGGAATTCTTGAAGCAGTCTCAAAATTGGGAGAACCTGTTCGATCCGGAAACGAAGTGGATCCGGCCGCGGAATGCAGATGGGACGTGGCTCAAGGGCTTCGATGCGGAGAAGTCGCTGCCCAAGCGGCCCGATGCGCCAGTATCGACGGATCAGTATGGGTTTGAAGAAGGCAACACCTACCAGTACACCTTCATGCTGCCATTCGATTACCCGGCGCTGTTCAAGCGCATTGGCAGCGACGAAGAGGTCGGGCGGCGGTTGGATAAGTTTTTCTCCAAACTGATCTGCTGGGGCGAACCTTGCTTCAACATGGCCAATGAGCCGGACTTCGTGACTCCGTATGCGTACGAGTTTGCCGGCATGCCATGGAAGACGCAGTCGGTGGTTTCGCGGGTCGAGGCGGAGACGTTTAACACGACACCGAGTGGGATCCCGGGCAATGACGACCTGGGCGCGACTTCCGGCGTGTATGTGTGGAACGCGCTGGGCTTTTATCCCGCGGTGCCGGGAGTCGGCGGGGTGCTGGTGGGTACTCCAATGTTTACCAAAGCCACGCTGCGGTTTGCAGGCGGCAGGACAGTCGAGGTGAGCCGTGTTGGCGAGGGGATTTACGTGCAGGCAGTGTCAGTCAACGGCAGCCAGTACAGGAATTCCTGGATGCCTCTCGCAGGGCTGGAAGAGGGGACGACGAAAATCGTATTCATGATGGGACAGAAGCCGAACATGGAGCGCGGCAAGGCGACCGAGGATCGGCCGCCGTTGTTCCGCGAAGAATAAGGCCAACTCATTTTGGAGAATGGGCGAAGAGGCCGATGCGCGCGGGCCCGAGCTGTTTGGGCGTGGTCGCGGGTGCGCCTGTAATGAGCTGAATGTCGGGCGTTGCAGCGCCGTGGAGATGGACCTGATAGTTGGCGCCGGCGATCACTGAAAACTCGAGGGTCGCGGCAGTGGATGAGGAGAGGACAGCCTTGCCGGTTTTCGCGACGATGACATCCACGGGCTGCCCGGGCCAGGGGTTGCGCAGCTTGATACGCTGGCTGGAGCCAGATTCAAGGATGAGCGTGGTGACGGCGCCGTTGCGGGTCTGAATGGCAACCCAGGATTGCGCGCGGATGGGCAGGCGGGCATCGACGTCCCAGCCGGGTGGAAGGGCTGGTGCGATGCGCAGGAGTCCGTCGTAGTCCTGGACCAGGCCCTCGGGGAGCGTGGCGGCCACGATGCCGGACTCTTCGACGTAGAACTCTTCCCCTTCCGGCGACCACTTGGCCATGCCGTTGGGAAAGCCCTGATACTTCTTCGTCATTTCAATGAGAGTGGACGCGACTTCAGGGCCGAGGCCGAGACGGGCAGCCTGCAGCGGATCGTAGCTCCAATCAACAGCGTTGCGGTTGGGGCGTTGCTCGAAAGTGCGCTTCGCGAGTGAGAAAAGCGGCGAGGTGTCGCCGATGAGGCCGTAGGGCCAGACGGGTTCGAGTCCGAGATTTTCGATGTTGTGAATCTCGGCTTCGGGTTGGTAGGAGCTGGCCAGGACGTCGGTGTTTTCGGCATCGGCGGAAGGCGGCAGAAGCGAGAGCTTGCCTGTGGGTTGTGTCCTGGGGAAGTCGGGCGTTTCGGGAAGCGCGGCTTTCAGCTGGGCAACTAACTCTGCATCTTTGTGCAGGAGTGGGGCGGCTTCGATGACGGCTGGGTAAAGAGTCCGGATGGCAGAGAGATCGGTGATCGGGTCGATGACGTCCCACTGATTTTCGTGCGCGTTGGAGGGGCTGGTGTGGAGCAGGCCGTCAGGACCTGGCTTCTGGTAGGCAAGCAGGAAGCGGGCGGCCGCGGCCATCAGCGGATAGTGATCCGCGAGGAAGCTGCGGTCGTTGGTGGCCAGGTATTGCTTCCATACCCAGAGGGAGACCTCGGCACCGGTCGAAATGGTGCGGGCGTTGTAGTAGGGACGGAAGCCGGCATCGCAATCGTTGGCCGTGGAGGGCGGATTCCAGCCTGCTTCGTACTCGTAGCCGGGGCCGTTGAAGCGCATGGTCTCCGGGACGCAGACGCCGGGGAGATGGTTCATGTGCTGAAAGGTCCAGTCTTCGATGTCGGCCAGGTCGCCGCTGTAGAGATGGAAATAGGGAGCGTTGAGTTCGGGGAGGCCGGCCGAGAGGTTGGCGGCGACCTGCATGCGCAGGTTCCAGTGCCAGAAGGCGGAAGGGTCCCACTTGTGGATGTCGCGGGCTGAGGAGATCATGTCGGCAACGCCGGCCTGGGAGCCGGGGTATTCGTAGCCTTTTTCGATGGCGGCAACGTAGAGATAGATTGCGCGCAGATTTTCGAGGTATTCGCCGGAGCCGTCGGGCGAGGTGATTTTGAGTAGCGCGGCGCGGTTCCAATAGGCTTGCCACCAGGATTGGTGAGCGGAGGAAGGTTCAGCGAGCAGTGCTTTCGCGGCGATAGTCCGCGCGACGCCTTTGCCGTCGTAATGAGGAGCAGCGGCGAGGATGCGAAAATGGCCGTCGGAGTAGGGCTTGAAGGTGAGTGTGATGGTGACAGGGTCAGTCACGGCGGCGGAGACTTCGCGGGCGTCGGCGGTGATGGCGGAAAGGGAGCCGAATGCGCGATGAGAAGCTCCGGGATGTTTATCGTCGAGCCAGGATTCGGCGAGGAGTCCAGAGGAACCGGAGACTGTAGCTGTCGGCGTGCGCGGTGACCAAAGCCTGAGGATGGCGGTCTGCGTCTGGTCCGGCTTGGCGCCGGTGACATCGATGATCAGGGTGTCTGTCGATTGCTGGACGTAGGCTTTGGCGGACATCCCTTCGCCCTGTTCGCGGAATTCCTGTTTATACAAGTCGACGCGGCCGGAGTAATCGGCGGC
This sequence comes from uncultured Acidobacteriota bacterium, assembly GCA_903832475.1. GTDB lineage: Bacteria > Acidobacteriota > Terriglobia > Terriglobales > Acidobacteriaceae > Acidicapsa. The sequence goes on from CAILBQ010000403.1 coordinate 9,235, forward strand.
GTGGATTAGCGGTGCGAGGCCGGGGAGAACGACCTGCCCCGACGACAGGCGATCAGGAAGGGTGTCGTTGCGGTTGAGCTGGGCGGTGAAGCCGTCGGCGGACCAGACGGCTACGCCGAGTCGTCCGTTGCCGAGGGGCATGGCTTCGGTGCGGTCCAGATTGGGCCGGGCAAGAACGATGTCGGAGCGGCCGATGACCGATTCTGTGTTGACGCGGAAAACGCCGTTTTGCCAAGCCGATTGTGGGAAGGCGGCCGCGGGGAGGAGGATTAGACAGATGCTAAGCAAGGACTTGGACACAGGGCTCCTGACGCAGATAGAAAGCAAGCGAGAACAACCGAATTGTACCTGCGGCTCTGGAGGCCGCGGGTACAGGTCCTTGTCGAACCCCGTCTACCGGTGCGCATAGGCTTGAACTGCGGTAAATTCAGTCGCCAGAGTAAGGGTATGCCGCCCGCCGTCTCAATCTGTTGCTGTCATCCAGCGGGTTGCGGCGCTTCAACTAGGGGTAGAAGACGAGAGCGCCACAGTGTCATCGCCCGAGGCTATCGAAAAGATAACTCCCGGAGAACCGGTGATTACGCCCAGAACTCTAACTCGCCCTGCGCAGGTGCATCGACGATGATGCATCAATCCAGGATTGCTGACGATACGCGCGATACCGGATACTAATCCGATAGATACCCCAGACAATATGGGCATGAGTGATTTGACCTCGAAAACCGACGTGCTTCCTAGACTCGCTAAGTAGCTGGTCGCGGACGCCAAGTTGGTCGGAGCTTAACTAAGTACAGTTTCATTGGGAGGCTTCATCCAATCATTGAAGTCGACGGGATGAAAACGGTGAAAACCGTACCCGAAGGCTGAGCCATGACCCGGCTCCGAACCCGTATCGCGCCCGCATGCTTACGCACGATCCCATGAGATACCCAAAGTCCGAGTCCGATCCCAGTAGCTTCTTTGGTAGAGACGAAAGGCTCGAAGATGCGCTCCATAACTGCCGGCGAGATTCCGTGTCCCGAGTCGGCGACAACGATCTTCACGCCGTCCAGACCCTCCTTCGCCCAGCTCTTGGATCTCTTCACCCTCACACGAAGAGATCCGCCGTGCGGCATCGCGTCCATTGCGTTGCTGACGATGTTAGCGATGACCTGACGCATCTCGTCACCGAGACAGATCGCAACCGCTCCCCGTTCGCACTCGGCGTTCACGCGGATGTCCTTACTCGCCAATCGTTGGCCGAAGAGAGCAAGGACCGAGTCGACGATATCGCATATGTCGGTTGGCGCCGGTGAGTTCGACTGTTTATGGAACCGAAGAGTCTGTGTGGTGATGTGCGCGACTCGGTGCAGCTCCTCTTCGGCGGTCTGGAGATAGTTCTTTGTATCCGTCTTGAGCGAATCGTCCTGTAGTGCGAGATAAAGGCAGTTGGTGACGCCTGCCAGAGGATTGTTAATCTCATGTGCGATGCTGGCGGCGAGGCGGCCGGCGGTCGCCAGCTTTTCCGACTTGCGCAACGCATCCTCGGCCAATTTCTGCTCGTGAGTGTCCGTCAAACTTCCGATCCACCGCTCAATTTGATCCCCATCGTTCCTGAATGGAACTGCCCGAGCGAGGAAGTACCGGAACATGCCATCCTTCCGCCGCAAACGGAATTCGTTCAAATAAGGCTCTCCGGTTTCGACTGAGTGGTTCCAGATTTTCAGTGTCGAGGCAAGATCATCCGGGTGCACCAGTTCCGGCCACTGAATGTTTGTTCTCTCGGCTTCGGTCACGCCCAGATAATCCAGGTAGCGCTGATTGCAGTACGTGTTCTCGCCCATCGCATCGGTCATCCATATAAGCTGGGGCAGGCTATCGGCCAGTACACGAAAGCGTTCCTCGCGCTCTCGCAGCCCGCGTTCCGCGAGTTTCTGGTCGTGAATATCCGTACAACTGCCTATCCAGCGCTCTATATTTCCGGCTTCGTTGCGCACGGGAACTGCACGGGCAAGAAAATGCCTGTATACGCCGTCGTGCCGGCGCAGACGGTACTCGACCTGATATGGCTCGGATCGCACTATAGATTCGCGCCACGCGCCGAAGGTATTTTCGACGTCCTCCGGATGGAAGCGTTCCCGCCACAAGGGGATATTCGAATCGCTCGCGTCGAGCCCGAAGTACTCGAAGACACGTTGATTGCAATACGTGGTTTCGCCCTTGGAGTTAGCCATCCAGATCAGTTGGGGCAGGCTTTCCGCCAAGGCACGAAAGCGCTCCTCGCGTTCTCGCAATTCGCGCTCTGTTTCCTTCTTTTCAGTCACATCCCGGAAGTAGATGGAAATGCCGTGCTCCGATGGATAGCAGTGACATTCGAACCAGGTGTTCAGCGGTTCCGGATAGAAGTTATCGAAGTGCCGTGGAATCCCGGTTTCTACAGCCCAGCGGTACTGTTTGCCAAACTCCGATTCCGCTGCATGCGGAAAGAGTTCCCACTGCGTCTTGCCAATCATCTCCTCCGGCCGCATAGCTACGATTCGCGCCGCCTGGTCGTTCACATAGGTGTACCGGCCCTGCTTGTCCAAAAGCACCAACCCATCTGTCGTGCTTTCCAGTACGTTCGTCAGGTTTGCAGCGATGGAGTCACGCTCGCGTTCAGCTCTTAGCTTCGCCGTAACATCGTGGGAAACGACAAGGATGCCGCAAACCGCGCCCGTCGCGTCGCGAACGGGACTATAGCTGTATGTCCAGTAGAAATCCGTCAGGATCCCCTGCTGCAAGATCGGAATGAGTTCGTTCTCAAAGTAAAGTTTTGCACCCTGCTCCAGAACAGACCTCAGCTTCGGTGCCAAAATGTGCCAGGCCTCTGGCCAACAGTCTTGCCCGGTTCGGCCTAGGGCATCAGGATGCCTTTCCCCCTCCAGCGGAATGCACGCATCGTTGTAAAGTACGACCATCTCCGGCCCCCAGATCAGGAGCATGGGAAACTGGCTCTCCAGCATCATATTGATCGCGCAGAGTAGGGTTTCGGACCATCCGGATATCGGGCCGATCGACGTGGTTTCCCATGGGTGCCGGTGTATCCGCTCGGCCATCTCCCCGTCGGCGAAGATACGTGCACTGATAGGCTTCAAGGGATTTTCGTCAAACTGCATGTTGAGGCTCGCCCTGTGAGCATGACGCCTCCAGTCCACCCTATTGTGACTGCAGTCCGTAAATTTTATCGAGGAGATGCGGGTGTGGGTCAAGCGATAAAGACTCGAGGCCCGTCCCTATTCCATCGAACAACAAAAAGTCCCGCCTTCACACCGCGCCGTCAAGACGCGGTGGTTGCCGATGGACTGGCTTCCCCTCGGGGCGATATCTCTCACCGTCAACCGATACAAGCCAAATCACTCACCGACGCTC
>CAILBQ010000404.1 GCA_903832475.1 uncultured Acidobacteriota bacterium
CCAACTGCCCGCCCACGTCCTCCGCCGCCCGCCTCAACCAGTCCTGCAAGGGCCGAGGCGAGACAAGCATGTCCGCCTCTATGCGAGCCAGGATATCCACATCCTGGGTAGTGCCTCGACTCACTAATCCCAAGGCGAGCAGCGACGACCCGCCACAGACGACAAAATGCTGGGCCGGGTGATTACGCACCGCCAATAGCTCGCCTAAAAGGCCTAGCGCCCGGTCGAGTGAATTTGAAGTGATCTCCAGCATTGAACATATCTCACTTAATCATTTTGATTATTTCAAGTATGTTTTGCAGTTGTTTTTGCATATCTGTTGCATCCCTGCCTACGCGGCCCTGTAAGAAAAACTGTCAGTTAAAATGGTGACCGAGTTGGTTCCGCGACGCCCGGGTTAGCCATGACAATCCTTACGTCACAGAGAGGGCTACCTGCATCTCAGCGGGAAGGTGAGAGTAGAAGTGCTGGTGAAGCTCGCAGATGAAGTCCGGCGTAAACGGAGATGCCGAATAAACAGCCGCCCCGCGCTGACATTCGAGATGGCGAGTGCGAGCTTCTGACGATCACGTTTCTTTGGCTCCGCTGAAAAATCGTGACGGAGTGCAGCCTCGATTTCCTGCACTCTTGTTTGTTGGCCTTCGACCAAGTTGGAAAAGTAGCTATGCATCCAGCGGGTCAGCTCCGCGATTCCCCCCTCAACGGGTCGCGCACTTTCCCAGCAAGGACTGCAGAGCTCCCGACTATGGAGCAAGCCATGGCCCCACCCAGTGCCGCCCCCATGTTTGCGTCAGTTCGATTTGCACCCGAACCTAGGTTTTAAGTCATTATCCTCATGTCTTTTATACACTGCGAACCTTGGGTCTACCGGCAGTGTAGCAACAAACGCGGAAAATGAATCCTTTGATTCCCGCAAAATCGTCAACGACAGATGTCTCCTGGCGGTGAGCCTGCGGCATGCCGCAGGCCCACGTCCTCGGAGGCAATCGTTTGTAGTGCGATTCATGAACACCGAGCAGTCCGGGCCGAAAGGATATCGGCGCACAGAAACTTTTCACTCACACCATCACTTGAGATTGTTGCCTGCGGCTTGAACGTGCTGCCAAGCATCGGCGACCTTCCCCTTCGCCTCCGTCCAATTCGCCGCCGATGCGTTTCGAAGGTCCTCCAGTTTGCTCTTCAGCACGGCACGCGAGTCATCATACGCCTTGATCGCGTCTTGCTTGGCTTTCACTGAATCGCCAGTCGATCCAGCCATTTTGGATTTGAAATCCCTCTCGCGACCGTCCCACTGCATCGACATGCGATCAACGGCAGCGGAAAAGTCCGATCGCCTTTCGTAGGCGTAGTCCCTGATGCCGTCCCATGAATCAGATATCGCGTTGCCGGCAGTCGCCACTGCATCCCTCGCATCGTCATGAATTTTTTCCGAATTGTTTACCGTCTGGTCTGCTTTTGAGCAGCTAGACATGACGAGTGCCCCCGGAACAAATCCGGCGGAAAGGAGCGATAGCATTAGGTATTTTTTCATAGAAGGACGGGGTTCGGTTTCGGGGTTACTGCGGCGGTGTTCGGTTGGAAACATGGAGCAGGACAGAAACGACCAACAGCACGACAAAGACAAAAAACAGGATTCTAGCCACTTGTGACGCAGCCCCAGCGAGTCCTGTGAAGCCGCAGAGTCCCGCGACGATAGCGATCACGAAAAAAATGAGTGCCCAGCGCAGCATAGTGATGTCCTTCCGGTTGATGGTTGAAGATGCACCACCACTATAGAGCAACTGTTGCGACCTTTGTATGGGGTCAAACCCGCCTGCTTGAGACATGGCGAGCGATTTAAGAGCAGCGCTGCTCTTACGTTTGCGGCCCATGGGAAATGATGTTCGCAGAGGACGATCGGTCTTCTATGCCTTCAATCATCAATCGGAAGGTGCCACCAATTGTCACACCTCCCCAAGCACAAGCCGGTGCGTGGCTTCTTAAGGGAGGCCTTTGTTCCGGTCTGCGCGGACCTCGCGGGAACCTTGCACGAAATAGACAGCGAGGACGACCAACTACACCGGGTCGCATCGATACCGCCAAAGGTCGCTTCCGCCGTGTTGGTCAACTCCCTAGAGCGAGTCCTGCCGTCAGCTGCGAAGAATGCACTCCCCGAGATCACCCGGGCCCTGTGGCGCGAGCATTTCTGGAGCCCGGGGTGCTTGCTAGCCTCCACAGGCGGGGCCTGCCTTGCGAATGTCAAAGCCAACAGCCGACAGCAAAGGGTGGGCTCCGCCGGAGCCTCATCTCGGCCCCGAACGGGCTCTCGCGCCGCCGATTGAGAAAGTAACTGGCGTTCGGGCTTGCCTGATCCATGAAACCTCCTCGGCCCACCAACGGGTTGAGGACAACCGTCTGAACATGATCCGCATCTGCGGCCGCGTTGTGGGCCAGGCGACCACATGGGAGCTCCTGATTACCTTTTTCTGCGCCCGTCATTCGGGAGCTAAACGGTACCCACGCGTTTTGGCGAAGGTCTTGCTGCTTGCGCCGGCGATAACTCGGGATCCGAGTTAGGCTGCGGCCCCTTGGCAGGAAAGCTCGTCCCAGCAGCGATCTTCGTCGACATCACCCGTTTGATAGCGGCGCGGTACACACTGCACCCAGAAGCGGGAATCGCCCGTTAACGGGTTGTTGTTGGTAGTACCAGGGATCGCGCACCTCGTTCGACCGCTGCTTCAAAGAGGCACCAATCCTGTCGATTGCCCGGTCGATCGGCCCCTCTTGCAGGATTGAGGGCACTAAGGGCGGCCCGACCGGCCAATACCCAAGCAGATCCCCGGAACCCTTCCTGCAATCGGACCCCGCCCCCTGCTTGCGTCGTTGGCCTCGGTCGGTCCGGGCATTCAGGCGTTTCTTCCGAAAAACACAGTGGCCAAGAACAGCACGAGAAACGCACTGATCAGAATCTTCGCAAGCAGAGCAACGACACCGACGATGATGCCAAAACCCAACAGGGCGGCCACCGTTGCGACGACGAGAAAAGCAATGGAGTAGCAAGGCATGCTGGCTACGACGACTTCGACCCGCGCATAAGGCCCGCTGCTCCGAAAGCTGTGGCGATCACGCCGCCGATGATGAGCCAGAATGTCTTGTCCGTGGGTGAGCCCGTTAGGAGTCGGGACACCCCGGACGCCGCTGAGTTCGAGGAGCTTATCCCGATTGAGATCAGCACAACGCCGCAGGCCAGCACCGCCAGCGAAAGTAATCTATTCATGGGAAGCCTCTTGGGTTGCTTCCTCTTCGCAGCCTTCCAGCTGGGAACGCAGCATCCAGGCCGCTTTCTCGTGCTTTTCCATCAGGCCCGTGAGGAAATCGGCGGTGCCTGCGTCTCCGTAGCGCTCGAGACACAAGCTGGAGTCGGAGCGCAGTTGCACGACCAGCCCTTCGTGGAGCTCAAGCAGCTCAAGGAGCATGCTATCGGGAGCCAGGTCTATTCCCGGATCCGCGGAAGAACGGGCGGACTTGGTCAGATCGTTCCAATTACCCTCGGCACCGACACCTATGGCCCGGGCCCGTTCGGCAACGTCGTCTATCCAAACTGCCACCTCCTCATACTGCGCCTCAAATTGCAGGTGCAGGCTTCGGAACTCCGGCCCGGTCACGTTCCAATGGTAGTCCCGCGTGGTAGCGTACAGCACGTACTCATCCGCCAGGAGCAGATTCAGTATCTGCCCGACTTCCAAACGTGTCTCGTCGTTCAATCCAATGTTTGTTTTCATATTTTCCGTTGTCACCATGCGGCCGGATGGAACCGGCCGCATTCCCGACAGTGCAGATTGGTTACCAGGGACTTCCTACGACTTGATCGTCATCGTGTTCACGACGGACTTCACACCCCTCGAATCCTGGGCAAGCTTCGTCACCAGGTCCTTCTCAGCGGCGGAGTTAGCCACACCAGAGATGTTGACGACCGAGTCCACGGTCGTGACCTTGGTGGCAACCGCGCTCGTTGAGCCGTGGCTCAGGAGTGCGAATTTGACCTCGGAGGTAATTGAAGCGTCGTCGATCGCCTCTCCCATTTTACTGGTGCCAGCGTCAGGCGCCTGCACAACGATGTCGTTGCGGACCGACTTAACATTTTCCACGTCCTTTGCGTAAGCCTCCGTCAGCTCGCGTTGGGCTGCATTTTCGGCCGTGCCCGTCAAGGTGACCACGCCGTCGTCAACAGCGACCTTGGTCGCCGTTGCGCTCACGTTCGCCTTGAGCAGCAACTCCGTGCGGATCCTCAGTGCGATCCATGCGTCAGAGTGCTCCTCGAAATTCGCCTTCACTACTATGCGGTTAGTCACGCCGACCACCCCGGGAAGGTTGCTTACCGTGTCCTCCGCCAACGCTTTCTCGCTCTTGTCCTGCACAGTCCCGGTGAGTGTCACCATCCCGTCGTCCGATTTCACGGTGACATGATCCTGTAGGACCATCCTGTAGTTGTAGGAGGCGCGTGCGGCGTCCTCGATCTTGCTGTCGCTTGACGATGCAAAGCAGGCGATCGGAAGCGTCGCTGCGATGACTAGGCCGATTCGGTTGTACATTTTCATTTTTTTGTTTCCCTTTTCACATTCTTGGCTGAGCCGTTTTGGCGTTATATACAGTGCCCATGCGCGCCTTCCTAAACCCCGACAGACCGCTTCGCTGCGACTGAAGACAATCCGAAACTTGGGTAGTAGCCGACTTGGACATCGGACCACACTACACACTCTTGAACCGACCCACTATGGGGTGATCAACCGATGCCACCGCGCCTCACTATGGGAATAGTAATAGACCCCATGATGGCTGCTGTGGATTTTGGATAAAGTGGCCGCCGTACATATGGTAGCCACAGCACTAAAAAAGACCCACTCTCGCGGAGCAACGGATCCTGCCGCCACGACCGCCATCGGGCCCGCGGGCGCCAAACGGGAATCCGAAATCGACGCCAACCTTGTTCGGCGCTTCAACGCGGGGGACGAGTCTGCCTTCGTCGAGATAGCCACCCGGTACAGAAAAAAACTCTTCTCGGTTGGATACCGCCATCTCCGGAATTCCGCCGACGCCGAGGAGATCGCCCAGGACGCGCTGGTGCGCGCGCACAAGGGGCTCATCAACTTTCGCGGCGACTCATCGCTGTCCACTTGGATTCATCGAATCGCCTTCAACCTAGCAAGGAACCGACACAAGCACGACTTCATTCGCCGCCGCCACCTTACCGTTTCGGTCGACGCTTCAATCAACGCCGAAAGTGAGGGTACGTTCCTCGACGTCATTGCAAGTGACGCGCCCAACCCGGCGCGTCTCGCTACCTCCGCCGAGTTCTCGAAAGTCGTCGTCACCTGCATGGAGCAGTTAGGGGACAGCCATAGGGAAATACTCACGATGCGCAATGTGCAGAGCTGCTCGTACAGCCAGATCGCAAAGACCCTTGGGATTAGAACCGGAACAGTGAAGAGTCGCATCGGAAGGGCAAGGGAAAGCCTACGCTCCCTATTGGCCGTGTCGTATCCCGAGTTTGTCGACAGCCATTCCCAGTTCGAGTGGATCGAGCCGATCCGCTCGGTGGGATTTGTGGCGATCGCTTGAGGCTCGCAGCGCTGCTCCGGCAGCAGCGACAACAAGTCACAACAGCCGGCGACTTTCCTAGACGATCGTGACCTGCACGCTGCTCTCTATTATTCCCTGCGAAATGGCGTATCGGGTCAGACCTGCCGTGTCATGGATATTCAACTTGTCCATGAGGTGCTGGCGGTGCTTTTCCACCGTTTTTATGCTGATCTTAAGCTCGGAGGCCACCTGCTTATTTGCATGGCCTTCCGCGACCAACTGAATCACTTCGAGCTCCCTTGAGGTGAGCCCCGTTGCCTTTCGGATCATCATACCTCCGTCCTTGTCGAGTGTTTGATAGTGATCTCTGAGCCTCTTGGCAACCTGGGGACAATAGAATGTCCTGCCTGTCGTTACCTCGTGCACGGCCTTCGCCAGGATCTGGGCGGAGTTTTGCTTGATTAGAAAGCCCGCGGCTCCGATTGCCACAACCCTGTCCACGTAAGCGTCGTCACTGTGGGCGGAAAGGATGATGATCCTTATCTTGGGGAATAGCAAATGCAGCTTTCCCGCTGCCTCCAGTCCGTTCAAGTGGGGCATCGCAATATCCATCACCACAACATCCGGCTGAAGCTCGGTCGCCAGCTCGATCGCCTGCCTCCCGTCGGTCGCCTCGCCGACAATCTCGATGTCCTTGTCGCAGGAAAGCAGAGCACGCAACCCCTCACGAACAATGGTGTGGTCGTCGGCCAGGAGTGTGCGAATTGGTTTCATTTTTTGGAAGCCTTTAGGGGTATTGCGGCAGACACGAGCGTACCATTTCCGAGCGAAGATTCTATTGTGAAGCGCCCACCGATCATTTCGACCCTCTCACGCATGCCGATAAGGCCCAGACGCTTGTTTCGCTTGGGGTCGAGCGCTCTCTCGACGTCAAAAGCCCTCCCATCGTCCCTGATTTCCATGCGTATCGAATGGCCGACCTTGTGGATCCGCAGACTCACTGAGCTCGCATGTGCGTGCTGCGCGACGTTCACCAAAGCAGCCTGAGCAACACGGTAAAGAACCGTGCGCTTGGCGTTACTCAGGTGTTCCACGGCGGAAAAAACCTCAAGCTTCGCATGCAATCCGGTACGTTTCTTGAACGCCTTCAAATAGGCGACAAGGGCGGGTATCAGACCCAAATCGTCAAGCAGTGCTGGCCGCAGATCTCGTGCGAACCGGTGGACGATGTCCACGGATTTTTCCACGAGTCGCTGCGTTTTTGCAATGTCCCTGGAAATTTTTTCCTCATTAGCACCGATCTCGACTCTGAGGCTTCCCAGATAAACGTTGATTCCGGTGAGCGTCTGCACGACCTCATCATGAAGCTCCCGGCTGATCTTTTTCCGTTCATCCTCCTGCGCTGACAAAACCTGGTGTGCGAGGTGCTTCAACCTCAGTTGCATCTTGCGCGCGTCGTTTAACAACAGCTGCTGTCTCTTCTCGCTCATCCGGAGCGATTTCTCGGCCGAACGCCGTTGCCGGACCTCGGCGCGCAAGCTTGCATTCGACAACTGAAGTTCGTTGCCGCGAGCGAGGAGAGCCCGGTTGGCATTCCTAAGCGCCGCAATATTATTCCTGGCCTGCATCTGAGTTCCCTCGATAGGAGCAAGGACGCCAACCAAGAATCGGTTCGCCAACCGTAAGACACCGTCCGGTCGCAGCGCAGTCACATTGTTTGCTGACCATTGGGCCAGCCCTTCGCCATGGATACGGGCCAGATCGAGCGAATTCAAACCCAGAGACATCGCCTCCTTGCCTAAACGCCGGGCTTGATACGACTGCAAGGCGGCACCGGACGCGAGGCGTCCGCAAAGAATCTTGTAGTACCGCTTCGAGAACGGCGTTGAGCTTCTCTTCAAATTTAGGAGGGATCGGAACAGTGCTCGCATTTCCAATGTGCATTTCGCGTACCGTCGCCGAATGCGTGCACTTCTCAAAACCCATTGTGGCATGGTGGCCATATCAAGTCCATGGGGTAATACCCCACCCCGGCAAATACGGACGGCACTTGCGGCCCCGAATTAGCAGGGTAGATCGCCTCCACACGCTCAGATGGCGTACCCATGTTGGGACTCGGTTGCAAGATACGGCCCTGATTTTCGAAGCCAGGATCGCCAGCAACGGGGGCTTAATCCCAAAACCAAGCGAGGGTTAGACCCCATAGTTGATACCAGCAAACCGGCGCACTCTACATGCCGACTCACACACCAGGAGCAATAAACCATGCAGGTTCGGGTCCCCACAAACAATGAAGCCTACAAGCCAACTCTCAGGATCGCACCTTCATACCTACCAGAAGATTTTTCAACATCCGTTGAGTCACAATCTTGACTGGCACCAAGTCCATGCCCTTTTGCGGGCCGTGGCCGACGTGACGGAAGAGTCGAACGGAAACCTAAAAGTCACTCGCAATGGCCAAGTAATCGTCTTGCAACCCAGCCACTCCAAGGATGTCGACGAGGCAAGGATTGTCATGGACCTAAGGCACTTCCTGGAGAGGTCCGAACCAGTTTCAACTGTCTCCCAGGCCGTTGCGACCCATTGGCTTGTCGTAATCGATCATAAGGAAGCCCGAATTTTCCGCTCCGAGATGCACGGTACGATGCCTGAGCGTATTCTGCCCCACGCTCCGGACAAGTATTTCCGTCATGTCCACCATTCCCGTGAATTCACCCGGGGACAGGACAAGCCTGATCCCAACAGCTTCTTCGGACCGATGGCCAAGGCGTTGGAGGAAGAGGGCCCGATTCTCATATTCGGCACCGGGACCGGTTCGGCCAGCGAAATGGAGCAGTTCAAGGGGTGGCTGGACACCCATCATCCCGCGCTGGCTGCCCGCGTCCTCGCCTGCGTATGCGTCGACGAGAATCATCTCTCGGAAAATGAGCTCCTTGCCGCCGCAAGAAAGTTCTATTCCACGGGACTCGCCACTGTCCAATGAGAACCATGAAGGCGGTTTGCATCTATACGTACGGCGGTCCAGAAGCTCTTGTCTATGAGGATGCACCGAAGCCCCATCCAAGCGAGGGCGAAGTGCTGGTTCAGGTATATGCCGCGGGGATAAATCCAATAGACTGGAAAATCCGAGAAGGACTATTCAAGGATCGCTCGCATCAAACCTTGCCCCTGATTCTCGGCTGGGACATCTCCGGTGTTGTCGTCGCCTTGGGATCGGGCACCAACCGCTTAAAGCTGGGCGATCATGTCTACAGTCATCCCGATGTTTCCCACGATGGAGGCTACGCCGAATTCATCGTCATCAAGGAGTCCGAGGTCGCGCTGAAGCCGAGGTCCATCGACCATATTCATGCCGCCGGGCTTCCGCTTGCCGGATTGACCGCGTGGCAGTCCCTCTTCGTCGCCGGCGGACTCAAGGCGGGGCAGCGGGTCCTTATTCACGCCGCCAGCGGAGGCGTCGGAAGCCTAGCGGTTCAACTGGCTAAATGGAAGAGCGCGGTAGTGATCGGCACCGCGTCGGAGGCAAATCATGCGTTCATCCGCTCCCTCGGAGTAGACCAAGTGGTTGACTACAATACCGAACGCTTCGAGGACGTGGTGCAGCCAGTCGACATGGTTTTTGACACGCTAGGAGGCGACGTCCAAGAGCGTTCCTGGAAGGTGCTGAAACCTGGAGGAATACTCGTATCGATTGTCGCCCCTCCCTCGGAGGCTACCGCCACGACACTTGGACTGCGCCAAGCGTTTGTGACAACTAAGGCCGATGTCCCGCAGCTAGATGAGCTAACAAAACTTGTCGAACAGGAGAGACTCAAGGTCATCGTTGAAACAATCCTGCCCCTCTCTGACGCGACACGCGGTCAGGAACTTAACAAACGAGGCCATACGCGGGGCAAGGTAGTGCTACGGATCCTCTAGATCCACCTGCCGTGATAACGACTTCCAAAGGTGCCCATTAAATTTCAAGACTATTATGAAACCCTTGGCGTACCGAGATCCGCCCTGGCGGATGAAATCAAGATAGCGTTTAGGAAATTGGCTCGCATCCACCATCCTGACGTTGCGAAGAACAAGATAGCCGGCGAAGCCAAATTCAAGGAGATCAACGAGGCCTACGAAGTTCTTAGCGACCCCGAAAAAAAGTCTCAATATGATGAGCTTGGTCTGAATTGGAACGACGGACCTGAGTCCAATCGCAAATCAACGCCATTCAGCAAGGAATATTCGGGCCGTCCCAGGGGAAACCCTAACTTTGCATTCAACGGGACGGGTTTTAGCGATTTTTTCGAGTCTTTTTTTAGTGGCGGAAATGGGAATACAGATCGGGAACAGGGACAGGATGTCGAGGCAGACCTCCTTGTAACCCTCGAGGAGGCCCTAAATGGAGCCCTCAAAACAGTGACACTCAGACGGCCAAGCGAGGAAGGACCCGGGGAGAGATCTGACACCTACAGGGTCCACATTCCGAAAGGGGTTCGCGAAGGCCAGAGGATCCGACTCGCGGGCCAGGGGGAAAACAGCGTCGGATCTTCGGGCACCGGTGACCTTTATCTTCGGGTGCGCCTTGCGCGCCATCCCGATTTCACGGTTCTTGGCTCGGACCTATACCGCGATCTCGATATCGCTCCTTGGGAGGCCGTCTTGGGAGTAAAGGCTACACTGTCGACATTGGACGGCACCACAACATTGCAGGTGCCAGCGAAGACAGCAGCCACGACCCAGCTACGCCTTAAGGGGCTTGGTCTACCTCTAGTCGATAAAAATCGAGGCGATCTCTTCGTAAGAATCCGCATCCAATTCCCAGAATCCTACACTGCGGAGGAAGCCAGCCTTTGGGAAAAACTATCAAAGCTTTCAACATTCAAACCGAGAGGGACACCATGAGCAGCCATCGATCGCAACAAAGATACGCGATAGCCCTACTTGCCGTTCGGGAAATAATACCCAACACCCATTCATTGGAGAATGCCTCACGCCTAACGGGAATGCACCCTGCTCTGATTCTCTACTATTGCCGCCGCGGCCTTCTTGGTCCCTCGCCGAAAGCACTGGGACCGGAGTCGACATTCGACGACGACTCGGTGCACGGTCTACTCAGGTTCCAAAGCATCAGGCGCGAACTACATCTGGAACGAAGGACCGCCCTTCTGATATGTATGCTGATGCACCAGGTTGAGTCGCTCCAAAAAGACTTACAGTATCACCGCTCACCCAATCATACATAGTAGGAACAATAACATAATAGTGAGATACTTCTTCCTACCGAATTTATATCCCGTCACAGCTTTCCAGACACTCACGTTGGACCTTCAAGTAGACCATCGGGCACAAAGCATCATATCGAACTAGCCCGAAGTCAGAAACGGAAGGGCAAAGTTTTAGCTAGATTCCATACGACGTTCTTGAGCCTCCGCCAGATACCAGTCGTCGGAATTCCGAACGTACTCCATGGAACCCAATCGAAAACAGAGAAATGAACGAAAAACTAAACATGTTACTAATTCAGATGCGACAGTTGGAGCAGGACGTCGCACGAGAAACCCAACAGCAACAAGCTCATTATTGCTATCAAATCTTGGGCCGCTCCGTTCATTTCTCTGAAGCGGCTACAGCGAGACATATCAAGCTCCGTCAATCCTTTCCGGGCTACCTTTTGCACTCGCGCTTGTTGGTGGTTATCACATCCCCTGTCATCTGGATGTGCGCCATCCCAATCCTACTGTGCGACATTGTCGCCACCATCTATCAAGCTATCTGCTTTCCTATTTATGGAATTCCGAAGGTTGTTCGTAGCGATTACATCGCTTTCGATCGGCATCGTCTTACCTACTTAAACCTCGCGGAAAAGATGAACTGTGAATATTGCGCCTATGCAAACGGCATTCTAGCGTATTTCACGGAGATCGCAGCGCGCACCGAACAGCACTGGTGCCCAATCAAGCACGCAGATTGCTCCAAATGCGCCCACAGTCGATACAAGAAATTCGTCGACTACGGCGATGCAGAAGGCTATCGCAAACACATCGAGGAAATCAGACGTTCTTACGACGATCTAACCGCTTCCCACCCGAGGTAAGACTCCAATCTCCAAGAATAACATCGAGAGTTTCTTGGAGGC
>CAILBQ010000405.1 GCA_903832475.1 uncultured Acidobacteriota bacterium
ACAGCACACAGTAGCCGTGAGCCTACTCTCCCGACAAAGGTTTTCTGAGAACCCTAACATCCAAGTTGAGCGGGGCTAGCAAAATGCTTAGCAGCCTTCAGATCCTGAAACTCTACTCCCAAGGTCTTCTGCGCGATGAGGCGCAAGATCTCGTGGAGTACGCCCTGCTCATTGCTCTTCTGGGCTTTGCGGTTACAGTTGGCTTGCATTCGCCGGCTGTCTCCCTGAACAACGCGCTCACCACAATTGCAAATGCGATATCGGGCACAATCACCTAACCCCACACCGAATTTCCGAAAAACCCGGGGAGAGAAACGAAGGGCGCAACCTCGCCACAAGATTCTCTCCCTTTCCCTTGTCCCCCACTCTTGAAGACGCTCGAATACCGCAATCCCGGAGCGAGTTAGCTTTCAGAGGCAAGCAGCCACTAAAGGTACGGAGCCTGATTTTGAAGGCGCTTTTCATCCCGGCAACCCTGACCTGATATGTTCCTGACCCCCGCCGTAGACCGCCACGCCTCGCTGCCTCTGCTGGAAGGCAGTTTGACTTTCATTGCGCTTGCCGCCGCGTTCTGTTGGCCGCGCCTGGCTTCGGGACCCTTCTCGAAAATTGAACGTCTTTTCTCTCGACTCGCCCGACGCCAGGGCCTGGCCGTGTTTGCGACCGGCCTTACTGCCTTGCTGCTGCGGCTTGCCATACTTCCGCTGTGTCCCATCCCGATACCATTCGTTCCCGACGATTTTAGCTTCCTGCTTTCCAGCGATACCTTCGCGCATGGCCGCCTGACCAATCCCACGCCTGCCATGTGGATGCACTTCGAGACCATCCATGTCTCCATGAACCCCACCTACATGTCGATGTACTTTCCCTCGAACGGCCTGGTGCTGGCGCTGGGGAAAGCTCTCTTCGGACAGCCATGGTACGGCCTGTTGCTGGTCAGTGCTCTGATGTGTGCCGCTCTGTGCTGGATGCTGCAGGCATGGCTTCCTCCGACCTGGGCGCTCCTGGGTGGGGCGATCGCTATCGTGCACCTTAGCCTTTTCAGCTACTGGATCAACAGCTATCACTCTGCCGGGCTGATTGCCGCGCTCGGCGGCGCTCTGGTCCTGGGAGCCTTACCGAGGCTGACCAAGCGCAAGACCCTCCGCCACATCGACGGAATCCTTATGGCGGCAGGAATTGCACTGTTGCTCACCACGCGACCTTTCGATGGATTGCTTTTATGTCTGCCTGTCGCCTTCGTACTTGGGCGCTGGGCGCTATTTGGCAAAAATCGCCCAGCCCCTGCTGTCTTGTTGCGGCAAGCTGCGCTCCCATTAGTGCTTGTTCTGGCTGCGGGATCCTGGCTTGCGTATTACGATTACCGCGCCTTCGGCAGTCCGACAACATTGCCTTACACCGTCAATCGCCAGACCTATGCCATGGCTCCCTATTTCGTCTGGCAGAAGGCGCGCCCGGAGCCGGTCTATCGTCACGCCGTGTTGCGGAAGTTCTATTATGAAGGCGAACTGGACGCGCTGAAACAATACAAGACGCCTGTTCGAGCCATAGCCGATACGTTGAAGAAGTTCACCGTTGGCACGCTCTTCTTTTCGGGATTCGCCTTCCTGCCGCTGGTCTTTGCGCTTGGCCTTGTGGTGCGCGACCGCCGCACACGCTTCGTGGTGTTGTGCGTTGCCATCCTGATCGCCGGCCTCGGCATCCAGTACTTTCTCATCCCGCATTACATGGCGGTGTTTACCGCGGCGTTCCTAGCAATCGCACTTCAGGCCATGCGACATTTGCGCCAGTGGAAGCCCGAAGGCAAGCCGGTGGGGATGACCCTGGTGCGATTGATGGTGGCGGTCTGTTTGGTTATGGCAGGTGTGCGCACATTCGCTGCACCGCTGCACATGGAGCAGCCGCAGTGGCCGGCTTCCAAGTGGAACTGCAGCTGGTTCGGTCCCGCGCAGTTTGGCAATCAACGAGCCCAACTTGCTGCGTCGCTCGAGAAGCTTTCTGGCAAGCAGCTGGTGATTGTTCGCTACAGCGCCTCACACAATCCCTTCGATGAGTGGGTCTACAACTCCGCTGATATCGATGGCTCCAAAGTGATATGGGCGAGAGACATGGATCCGGAACATAATTCGGAATTACTCAACTACTACAAAGACCGCCATATCTGGCTAGTTGAACCGGATGTCGATCCCACAGTAGTTACCAGCTACTCTGTGCCAGGTGCCCAGTTAGCTGCAACGAAACAAGACAGGCCAACACAGATTGACCCGGCCAGGAGAGCGCAATGATCAACGGGAAACGGATTGCCGTCGTGATGCCGGCGTACAACGCACAAAAGACCCTTGAAAAGACCGTGCGGGAATTGCCCGATTCGGTCGACATCAAAATACTCGTCGATGATCACAGCCGCGATGAGACCGCTGCTCTCTCCAAGAGTCTTGGCGTACAGACCTTTATCCACGATGCGAATTACGGTTACGGGCGCAACCAGCAGACCTGCTACCGTGAAGCTCTCGCAGCCGGCGCAGACATCGTGGTCATGGTTCACCCCGACTATCAATACACGCCTACCCTGGTATCGGCGATGGCCAGCATGGTCGCGAGTGGCGTCTATGACATGGTGCTCGCTTCGCGCATCCTCGGCGGCGGAGCCTTGCGAGGCGGAATGCCCATGTACAAATACATTGCCAACCGCGCCCTGACCGCTTTTCAGAATCTCTTCCTCGGCGTCAAGCTGTCGGAGTATCACACCGGGTATCGCGCCTTCTCGAGGGAACTGCTGCAGACCCTCCCCTTGCTCGAAAACTCCGACGATTTCGTCTTCGACAACCAGATGATCGCCCAGGCCGTCATGTTCAACTTCCAGATCGGCGAGATCTCCTGCCCGACGAAATATTTCGAAGAAGCTTCCTCGATCAACTTCAAGCGCAGCGTCAAATATGGCCTTGAAGTCTTGAGAACCACGTTCGACTTCGTCGCCCACAAAACGGGGATTCGCCAGTCTGCCCGGTTCGAAGTTTCGGGCCGGAAAGTAACTCAACAGTATTACTCGCAGGCTCCGCAAGGCTTGTAACTTGAAACCCTCTGCTCAGACCTATCCGATCGACAGCGCCTTCCCGGCCGAGGCCGTTGAGGACGAGTCCTTCATGGTCACGGTGGAGCGTTCAGATCTCGCGGGAGGAACGTTCTCACGCATCGCTGCACTGCTGAGACCAGGCTTCCACTCTCAGATGGTCTGCGCGGGGATCGTGATCCTTCTTGTTTCGATCGCAGGATGCAGATTCACCCATGTGAACGTGCCCGGTGCGGCCAGCCTGCTCTTCGCACTTCTTCTGACTGCGCCTATCCCCTGTGCCCTGTATTTCTGGCTGACAGAGCGCGGCTGGCCACGCCTGGCTGACTCGATTCTGACTTTTTCGTGGGCCGTCTTCTTTTACACGATCCTCAATTTCCCAGTTACGATCGCGGCTCGATTGGGAATGACAATTCCTTACTTCGATCAGCATTTTATCGACATCGATCACATGCTGGGCGTCCATGTTCCAGCCATCGCGGCGTGGTCGTCGCATCATGGCCTTGACAACGTCATGCGCCAAATTTACAGCGCGCTGATCCCCATGCTCTGGGCGGCTGTTGTAGTCCCCACGGTGTTGGGAAGAGCCCGCTACACACAGCGCTTTCTGGTAGCCAATCTGGTTGCATTCAGCATTGGACTGCCGCTCTTTGCGATTCTCCCAGCCGTTGGCCCGTGGTATGGCTTTCACCTCGCTATACGCCCTGACGAGATGGATTGCCAACTGATTTTGCAACATCTTCGCTCACCCGGAGAATACCTCTATCACCCTCCTGCAGGCATCATCTGCTTTCCTTCCTTCCATGTCATCTGGGCCATTCTGTGCACCTATGCCCTGTGGGGATTTCGATGGCTGCGCGTTCCGCTGGCAGCGCTGGCAGCGGCTATTCTCTTCTCCACCATGGCACTCGGCGTTCATTATTTTGTCGATGTACTCGGCGGACTTATCGTCGCTTCCGCCTCTATCTTCGCCGCGCAAAAACTCCGGTTCTCTTCAGAACCTGTTAGCCAGCAGAGTTAGAAAGTCAGCGCGAGACGACATGACTTGGATTCACGACTTACAGCCTGGTCTTTCACTCGCAGCATACGAAACGATCCTGACTCTTCTCGCCCTGATGTTCTCCTTCGGCGCTCCAGCAATTGGCCAGAAAACAATCCGGCCCATGGAAATTGCATGCAAGCGACTTGCCTCTAACCACGCGCTGGCAGTAACTTCGATCGGCTTGACCGCCTTGCTGATGAGGCTCGCGCTGCTCTTCGTGTGCCCTATCCCAAAGCCATTTACACCGGATGATTTCAGCTTCCTGCTGGGGGCGCAAACGTTCGCCCAGGGACACCTCACCAACCTTACGCCCGTCATGTGGCAGCACTTCGAAAGCATTCACATCACCATGACGCCGAGTTATACCTCGATGTATTTTCCCGGGCAGGCGCTGATCCTCGCTGCGGGACAAGTTTTCCTGGGGAACCCCTGGTTCGGCCTGCTTTGCATAACATCGCTCATGTGCGCGGCCATTTGCTGGATGCTGCAGGCATGGCTGCCAGCTCCGTGGGCGTTGTTGGGTGGAGGGCTGGCTATCCTGCGCATCGGCCTGTTCAGCTATTGGATGAACACCTTTACCGGAGCAGGCTCGCTCGCAGCGCTTGGCGGCGCGTTGGTTCTCGGCGCATTCCCCCGCGTGATGAAGAAGCAGCGCTGGCGCGACTTCTCCCTTCTCGGACTGGGGGTCGTCCTGCTGTTCCTGACCCGGCCGTTTGAGGGATTCCTCCTCTGCCTGCCTGTGGCTCTCGTTCTTGCGCACTGGCTCCTGTTTGGTAAGAATCGCCCTCGCCTCGCCCTGCTTCTGCGGCGTTCACTTTTGCCAATGGCGTTGATGTTTGGCACCGCAGCGTGGCTTGGATACTACGATCAGCAGGCTTTTGGCAGCCCGCTAACCCTCCCCTACACCGTTGACCGCGCGACCTATGCTGTGGCTCCGTACTGGATCTGGGAGAAAGCCCGTCCCGAGCCCCACTACCGCCACCAGGCTCTTCATGATTTCTATGTGGATGGCGAGTATAAGCTGGTTCAGTGGTATCACACACCGACTGGATTCGTGCTGGAGACGTTGTACAAGCCTTACACGATGCTGCAATTCTTCGCCGGGATTGCCTTGCTTCCAGCTCTGCTGATGCTGCATCGCGTGGTGCGGGATCGCCGCCTGCGTTTCTTCGTGGTCGCCGCCATCCCATGGATGATTGGCATGAGCATCGGCTTCTTTCTCATCCCGCACTACCTTGCGCCATTCACCTGCGCCTTCTATCTGATCGGTTTGCAAAGCATGCGCCACCTGCGCGTCTGGCGCCCCCGCGCCCGGCCTGTCGGCGCCGCGCTGGTCAGGTCTATCGTGGTTGTCTGTGTTGTGCTGGCGGCATTACGAACGGCTGCCGGTCCGCTGAAGATCAAGTTCGCCGAGTGGCCGGGAGCAGCATGGGATGTGACCTGGTACGGTCCTGGGGATTTTGGCGCTGAACGCGCTCAGCTCGAACGCAAGCTGGAAGAACTTCCTGGCAAGCAGTTAGTTCTGGTGCGGTACTCTGCCGGCCACGATCCCATCAATGAATGGGTCTACAACGCACCCGACATCGATCACTCACGTGTCATCTGGGCACGCGAGATGAGTGCCGCCGACAACATCGCACTGACGAACTATTACAAGGATCGGAGTGTCTGGCTGGTGCAGCCCGATCGACCAGCGACGATCACTCCCTACGACTCGGCCGTTACGGCGAGTTTTTCAAGCGGTCCGGAGTTACAGGACAGTCATCGTGCAAATAACAAGTGACCAGGTGAAACGGCCGTAGTTCTGACCGCGGTTGGCTGCGAATTGAGGATGAAGCAATTGTCCGCCAGACAAAGGACTTGCATTCAAAAGAAATTCAGATTGGCGAATTTCCGCGCGAACGCCGGAACTGTTCTTGCTTTAGCTGGCTCTGCCTCCCGCTTGCATGGGCGCTAGCGGTACGACCGCGCTTCTTCTCCAATTCAGGAGCACCAATCCGAAGACAACAACGGCTACGCCCGCAAAGGCCGTCCATCCAATGGACTCGTGGGCCAGCCAGCCCCAGAAAAGTCCCCAGATAGGTAACAGGTACGTCACCGCTGCGACGTGAGTTGCGGAAACATGCGCCAGCAGGTTGTAGTAAAGCAGATAGGCAAAGCCGCTTCCTGCAAGCCCCAGGGTGGCGACTGCGCCTATTGCCGGCCAATGCAGCCCGGCGGGGTGAGGTCCGGCAAGGGCAACCGGAAGAAGCATGACGCTGGCCAGCGTCAACTGCGTAGTGGCCAAACCGATGGGGTCCAGGCCGCGCAGCCTCGTCTTGATCATGACGGTCGCAATGCCATAGGCCAGCGAGGCATTCACCACTAGGACCACGCCCAGCACGAGCCCCTTCCTGGGCTGTGTCGTGGTATCGCTTTCCGCATGCCCTATCACCACCAGCACTACCCCGGCAAAGCTGATCAGCACACCCAGAATCATGCGCCAGGTCACATGGCTGCGCTGCACCGCCAGCGTAATAAGCAGTGTCCAGATGGGCATGGTAGCGCCCACTACGGCAGCCGTGCTGCTGGAAATCGTGCGTTCTCCCCAGGCAAAAAAAGTGAACGGAATCGCGTTGTTGAACAGCGCCACCAGCAGCAGCCAGGGAAGCAGCCGTCGCGGAGGCAAAGCTCGCCTACCCAGGAACAGAACACACCACAACAGCAACGCGCCCAAGGAACAGCGCAGCAGCGCAACCCAGGGGGGCGGAAACGCATTCCCGGCGATGCGAATCAGCAGGAAGGAGACTCCCCACACCGCAGAAAGCAGCAGCAATTGGAGCAGGTGAGAGGACTTCATCTCTTCACATTGTCAAACGAGACCAAAACGCGTCCATCCGAAACTTGCCGTGTATGGGGCGCCAAGGGAACATTGGGCCATCGACCACTGATCCGATCGTACGATTCAAACTACAGCGAGCCCGCCTGCCACTTGGCCTGCAAATCCGCGAGCGAGCCGGCATAGTAGTTGCGATCGCATAGTCCTACACCAGGCACTGCGACCGGGTTGGGGTTGATCGCTCCGTCGGTGTACTGCCACAAAGCCCAGGAGGACCAGTTGGGCGGCAGCACTGCCGTCGGGCCGTATTGGGACAGCCAGAACCAGCAGTTTTGCAGCGTCGGATCCGACTGGCTACCCAACATTTGCTTGAGCGCGTAACCGCCGTAGACGCCCGGCCATCGCCCCGTCACACTCTGCACGTGCACAAGGAAAGCCCGCGCATCCTCGAGCGTCATGCTCGCGCCCTGCGGGTTGGCTTCGATATCGAGAACCATTAGTGTTTGCGAGGTGGGCTGGACAAAGTTGAGGAAGGCGTCGGCCTGGGCTACGCCGTCCTCTCCCGTGCCAAAGTGGTAGGCGCCCCAGAGCAGGCCGTTGGCCTGCGCCTGCGCCATGTTCGCTGCATACTTGGGGTCAGTGTAGCCCACCCCCTGCGTAGCCTTGTGCAGCACGGCAACGATCCCACTGGCCGCGGCCTGGGCAAGGTCGACGTTCCCATTGTGGTGAGAGATGTCAATGACGAGATCAGGATAGTTGTTCAAACAAATCCTCCTGTTCCGCCGCACATCGCCTGGTCAACGGCGAACTGACTTCAAAGAAAGCCGGAATAACGGCTTGATCTTCGAATCAACATCGAGTTGACAAATCGTCTGCGCGGGAACGCCCCTGACCATAGCAGAAGTCGCAGGAATGGCAAGCAATTTCTGCGAATTTATAAACTATGCAACATGCTGAGGACGGAGAAGCGCACGTCATCCGAGAGGAAGCGGAAGGGGGAATCGTTCAGTCAAAAGACTGGGGTCTATTTATCCCGCGCAACGACGAAGTCCGGAACCCAGAGCAAGGCGCGCTTGAACTCGGACTCCTCGAGCGTCACCAGGGCTTCGCGGGCTCGCTCGGCGTAACGGTCGGCGGCGGCCATGGCGTAGGCGACGGAACCGTTGCGATGCAGAATCTCCTGCACCTGCTCTCGCGTCGTACGCAGGAACCCGCCGTCTTCAAGAACCCGGCCGATCACCAGCCGATCGTTGGCCGTGCCGTGTTCGAGAGAGTGAATCACCGGCAGCGTCGTTTTGCCTTCCCGCAGATCGCTGGCCACCGGCTTGCCAAGGACATCTTCTGTTGCCGTCAGGTCGAGCACATCGTCAACAATTTGGAAGGCCAGTCCAACCGCGCGGCCGTAGCTCGCCAGTGCTTCTTCCTGAATCGGATCAGCTTCGGCCAGCGTCGCGCCCAGTTGCATCGAGACCGAAAACAGGCATGCCGTCTTGCGGAAGATCAGGTCGTAGTATTCGGCTTCAGAAATGGCGCGTCCCAGCTTTTGAATCTGAAGCAGTTCGCCCTCGACCATCTGCTGGGTGAGACTGATCAGCAGGTCAAGCACTTTGAAGTTTCGCTCTTCAAGCGCCACGTGGAAGGCCTGCATATACAGCCAGTCACCCGCCAGCACGCATTTTTCATTGCCCCAAGTTGTGTTCGCGGAGGGACGCCCGCGCCGCGTATCGGCCCCATCGATGATGTCGTCGTGGACCAGCGTCGCCGTATGCACAAGCTCAACCACTGCGCCTAGCCGGATCATGCCCGATCCTGTGTAGCCCAGGCAGCGCGCCGCCAGCAACAGCAGAGAAGGCCGAATGCGCTTGCCCCCGCCGACACGCAGATATTCCGCGATCTCGGTGATGGTGTCGACGCTCGAAACCGCGTCGCGCCCCAACTCCGTTTCAATGGCCGTCAGGTCATCGCGAAGCAGATCGAAGACTTCCCTTGCCGTCGAAATTGCCAGTGTGCTCAAAAGTCCGGGTTTCCTGCGCTTTCTTCCTGTCGTTCTGACCCGCTGCCAATGCCTCTTGCGATGGCGCTGATCTCAGTATCCGCTCTTTCGATCCGCCAGCGTCTCGTTTTGTTGCAGATCAATTGGTGCGGTAGTTGGTGAACTGTAAATCAACTCCAAAATCTTTGCCACGCAAAAGCGCGATGGCCGATTGCAGGGAATCGCGATCCTTGCCGCTGACCCGGACAGAGTCCCCCTGAATGGAAGCCTGCACCTTGAGCTTCGAGTCCTTGATGAGCTTGACGATATCTTTCGCTTTTTCAATGGGCACGCCCTGCTGCAGGGTAATCTTCTGCCGGACACTTTTGCCCATCGCTTCTTCCAGC
>CAILBQ010000406.1 GCA_903832475.1 uncultured Acidobacteriota bacterium
CGGCTTCTCGGTGAGTACAGGGTATTTTCACTGGCAGAATTCGAACCCGACGTATAGTTACCGCGACACGCTCACAAAGACGTTGAAAAACCACACGTTCATCTTCGGTGCCAGTTTCATCGCGGCACAAAAGAACGAGCCAAGCACGGGGAATAACCAGGGAACTTTCAACTTCAGCACGTCTTCGACTGTGACTACAGGCAACGCCTTCGCCGATCTGCTGACGGGACAGATATCTTCCTTTTCTCAAACCTCTGCCCAGCCCAAGTATTACAACCGCTACAAGATTTTCGAGCCCTATTTTCAAGATAACTGGCGTGCGACACCCAGACTTACTCTTAATCTGGGCCTTCGCTTAAGTCTGTTTGGCACATACCGGGATGTAAGCAAGCAGGCGGGCAATTTCGAACCCACTGTCTGGGATCCTGCGAAAGCTCCCGTCATCGACACAGATGGTTCGATCACCGGGCAGCCGGGCGCGATCGTTCCCGGCAGCGGAGATATCTTCAACGGGCTGGTCTTGTGCGGGCAAAACGGTGTCTATCCAGGTTGTATGTCTGGCCATCTTTTCAATCCGGCACCCCGCGTCGGCTTTGCCTATGACGTATTCGGCAATGGCAAGCTTTCAATTCGCGGCGGCTACGGCATCTTCTTTGAACATACCAACGGCAACGAAAGCAACTCCGAGGTGCTTGAAGGCTCTGCGCCTGTTGTCCAGACGCCTAACAAGTTCAACTTCACTGGGTATACCAACGCAGGAGGCGGTGGACTTCAATTCCCCCTTAGTATGATTGCCATCCCAACGCATGCTACCTGGCCCTATGTTCAACAATTCAACCTCGCCCTTCAAGGTGAGTTACCGAGTCACGTCGTCGGCCAGATCGCGTACGTCGGCAGTCTAGGCCGGCATCTTCCAATTCGACACGAATTGAACCAGCTCGAGCCACTGACTGCTGGCGAAAATCCCTACCACGTCGGACAGCCCATTGGTCCAAACGACTGCACTCCCGACGCAAACAACAACTACACCGTGAACGGACAAATTCTCACCGGGAATGTCTTAAATCATCTCCTCATCGCCTGTGGCAATGATGCCGACCCCTATCGCCCCTTCTACGGCATCAGCGGGATAGATAACATCAATAACATCGGCCAATCCCAATACGACGCTCTGCAAGTTGGGCTTAGCCGCTACTTTGGTCACCTCAATGGCAGCGTCGCATATACCTACAGCCACTCAATCGATGATGGATCCGACGGTGGATTCACCGAGATTGTGAATGGCTTGAATCCGCAAGGCAGCCTGGCGAGTTCCAACTTCGATCAACGTCATGTAGTGGAACTAAGCCTGGTGTACGATCTGCCCTTTTTCGCGAAGCCTGGACTGCTGCATACGCTTCTGGGAGGCTGGCAGGTTTCTGACCTGACTGGCTACCAGACCGGAACTCCGTTCAGTGTCGCCAATACAGTCAATGTCGACAATGCGGGTACAGGAAACACCGTTAGCAGCGGCGGCCCTTCCTACCCTGACTTGGTGGGATCCATTCACGGTGCTATTGCTGACCGTCATCCATCTCAGTTCTCTGGACCCCGGCTTTACAACAGCGACGCCTTTGCTGCTCCTCGCGGGCTCACCTACGGTACCGGAGGACGCAACGTCTTGAATCTTCCCACACGCACCAACTATGACATGGGATTGTTCAAGAATTTCGCGATTCACGACGAGATGCACTTTGAATTTCGCGTGGAAGGATTCAACGTCTTCAACCATACACAGTGGAGTGGAGTCGATACGTCGGCTTGTTACAGCGATGCCGCCTGTCCCACATTTCTGACAGCAAACGCGGCGCACAACCCACGCATTCTTCAGCTTGCTGGTAAGTTCGTCTTTTAGCCCGGGAACATGAACCTGTTACCCCTCAAACAAGTCTTGGTGTGTATGTCAAACAAGAGCTGTCTCTGTGCCTTGGGAATTGCGTCTCTGTTGTTATCGATCAATGCCGGCGCTGAAATCTCTATAAGCAAGGGTCTGACCGATCATTGGCGTCTTCAATCGGCGTGCAAGATAGAAGCCGGCGGAGGACAGATAGCGACAGAGAGCTTTCCAACCGATGGATGGCTGGAGAGTACCGTCCCCAGCACCGTGCTTGCGGCGCAGGTAAATGACGGAGTATTTCCTGACCCGTATTTCGGCACAAACCTGCGAAACATCCCTGGAGCTAATTATCCGATAGGACACAATTTTGCCCGCATCCCGATGCCGAACGACAGCCCCTACCGATGTGGCTGGTGGTATCGAAAAGAGTTTGCGTCCCCCGCTCCTCAGCGCGCAGATGAGCGAGTTTGGTTGCATTTCGGAGGCATCAATTACCGCGCCGAGATATGGCTGAATGGGGCGAAAATTGCGGATACGTCACAGGTCGCCGGAGCTTACCGCACTTATGACTTCGATGTAACTGACAAACTAAACCCGCATACACAGAACGTGCTTGCAGTGCAGACGTTCGCACCCAGCGAGAATGATCTGGGTGTCAGCTGGGTAGAATGGAATCCCGCCCCTCCAGACAAGAATATGGGTCTGTGGGGAGACGTCGACTTAGTCACCTCAGGCCCGGTGAGTGTGCGATTTCCCTCCGTGAGCACTCATTTCACCGACCCTTCCCTTTCCGTTGCAAATCTGACCATCACCGCGGATCTGCATAACTCGACGAATCATGCCGTGAAGGGCATCGTGTCTGGGACGGCAGCAGGTGTGCGCTTCGAGGAACCGGTAGAACTTCAGCCCGGTGAAGATCGCGGCATCGCTCTGACGCCTCAGCAATTTCCTCAACTGCAAGTCCACGCGCCCACACCGTGGTGGCCATATCAGATGGGCTCTCCCCATCTTGAAAAACTCACAGTGGAATTTCGAGAGTCCGGTAAAATCTCGGACACAAAGAGCATCGATTTCGGCATCCGAGAGATCTCTTCAGAGCTGACGGCAAACGGCAGCCGCCTCTTCCGCATTAATGGAAAACCCCTGCTGATCCGCGGTGGCGGGTGGGCGCAGGATATGATGCTGCGCTTTGACGTCAGCCGGATTCAGGATCAATTTCGGCTTGTCCGCGACCTGAATCTCAACACCATTCGCCTGGAAGGAAAGCTCGAGCCGGAGGAATTTTTTCATCTCGCGGATGAGCAGGGAATTCTTATTATGGCTGGCTGGTCCTGCTGTGATCATTGGGAGCAGTGGCAGAGTTGGACGCCTGAAGATCTCACCATCGCCACGAGTTCGCTAAGATCCCAGATTCTGCGTCTTCGTGCTCATCCCAGCCTGCTGGTCTGGCTGAACGGCAGCGATAACGCGCCGCCGGCGAACGTCGAGCAAGCCTATCTGAAGGTTGAAGCAGAGACAAACTGGCCCAATCCGATCCTGTCGGCAGCATCGTCCGCGAATACCACACCCTCGGGCCTGAATGGTGTGAAAATGACCGGCCCGTATGACTACGTCGCCCCCAGCTATTGGTATGTCGATAAGCGGAACGGTGGGGCTTACGGCTTCAACACGGAGACCAGCCCAGGGCCGGCCATACCCTCTCTAGCCAGCCGGGAGAAGTTTCTGTCCGACCCGCAAGCGTGGCCGCCGTCGGCCGCGTGGAGTCTGCACTATGGCGGCGGAGAGTTCGCGAACCTCAAAGTGTTTGATGAAGCGATGACCAATGTGTTCGCGACGCCACACTCCGCTGCTGATTATGAACGAATGTCCCAGACGCTCGAATACGATTCAGAACGCGCTATGTTCGAGGCCTATTCGAGAAACAAATACGACTCCACCGGAGTTATCCAGTGGATGCTCAACAATGCATGGCCGTCCATGATCTGGCACTTATATGACTACTATCTCGATGCCGGTGCGGGATACTATGCCACCAAGAAGGCATGCGAGCCACTGCACATTCAGTATTCCTACGATGACCACTCCATCATTATTGTGAACAGCACGTATCAGGTCGCAAGCAGGCTGCATGCCGCGGTCAAAGTGCACTCGCAGGAATCTTCCGAAGGGTGGAAAGAGTTGTACGCGGCAGATACCGATGTCGACTCACCCGCGGATAGCTCCATCCGCGTCTTTGGTGTTCCAGATACGCTATACGCGCGGTCGGGACAGGTACTCTTCGTCGAGCTTGTTCTTTCGAACTCATCGGGCGAGGTTGTCAGCCGTAACTTCTACTGGGTGCCCACCACGTTGACCACGTTTGATTTTGCGCGCACGGACTACACCCATACGCCTGCGGCCCAATTTGAAGACTTGAGCGCGCTGACTCAACTTCCGCCGGCCCAGGTTGAAGGGCACGCCGAGATTGCAATGACGAAGACCGGCCGGCAGATAGAACTGCACCTTCACAATGAGTCCAAGGTGCTTGGCTTCCAGATCTCGGCTGCGTTGCGCACACCTGCAGGAGGTCTGATCGCACCGGTTCTGTGGTCGGATAACTGGATCGAGCTTGCCCCCGGTGAGTCACGCACGTTGACGGCTTCTTTTACTTCAGAATCGAAGGCGGAAACACCGAGCGTCATCCAATTGAATGGTTGGAATATCGCTCCGCAAACGATCGCTCCAGCAACTTCCGCTCAGGCTCACTGAGGGAATGACGGACGCAGGGGCTTTATAGAGTTTCTGCTCACTGGCCGATGTGGTGGCTCCTCTGTGCGTATGCTCTACGCAATTACCGCCGCTTTGGCCCGCTTTCCGAGTCTTACGACTAATCGAGTTGGTAGTTTTTCCAACGGGATGATCGCGTTGCTCGCCGGTTCGCCATCAAGCTTTACGGCTCTTTCAGCGATCTTGCGACTGGCTTCCGCACCGCTCGCGGCCAAGCCAAGCTGAACCAGGAGCTTAGGCAGTCGGATCGCCAGCACTCCTGGCAGGCCTGAGGGCCCCACAAGGTCGGCGTAGGCGACGGGGACTTCTTCCAGGTCTTCGCTGGCACCATTTTGCTGGAACATGCGCGCCCAGTTTTCATCGGCACGCGCGGCGTCTTCGGCGGAGTGGAAGTCAGCGACAATCGTGCGCGCCAGGCGCTTCTTCGCCTCCATGGGATGGAGTGAGCCTGAGGCAACCTCCGCCTGCAGGGCATCCACTTCCGACTGTTTGAGGTCGGTAAGAAAGACCCAGTACTTCCACATCAATTCGTCGGAGATCGACATGAGCTTGCCATACATTTCTGAAGGCGGCTCATTGATGCCGATGGCGTTGCCCAGCGATTTTGACATCTTCTGTACGCCGTCCAGGCCTTCGAGAATCGGCGTCATGAGGATGATCTGCGGCTTCTGACCGTAGTGTTTCTGCAACTCGCGCCCGCCCATCAGGTTGAAGCGCTGATCGGTGCCGCCCAGCTCGACGTCGCACTCAAGGGCAACGGAATCGTAGCCCTGCATGAGGGGATAGAGAAATTCATGCAGGCCGATGGGCTGTTCGGCCTGGAAGCGTCGATGGAATTCGTCACGCTCCAGCATTTGCGAAACAGTAAAGTGGGCAGCCAGGCGGATAGTGCCTTCGTAGCCCAGCTTGTCGAGCCATTCGGAATTGAATCGGACCTCGGTCTTGTCCCGGTCGAGGATCTTGAAAACCTGAGCCTGGTACGTTTCGGCGTTTTCGTTGATTTGTTCGCGCGTAAGAGGCTTTCGTGTGACATTGCGTCCAGTGGGGTCGCCAATCAGCGAAGTAAAATCGCCCACCAGAAAAATAACCTGGTGCCCAAGTTGCTGGAAATGGCGCAGCTTGCGCATGAGCACGGTGTGTCCCAGATGCAGATCCGGCGCTGTGGGATCGAAGCCGGCTTTGACGCGTAGAGGACGGCCGATCTTGCGGCTCTCTTCCAGGCGTTCGCGAAGATCGGCGACACGAATGATTTCAGCGGCGCCTTTTTGAAGGAGATCGAGCTGTTGGTCGACGGGTAGAAATTCTTGCATGGCTCTTTGAGTATAGATTTCCTGGGCGGGGTCGTTTTCTACCCGTCAAAGGCTGGGTCGGGGTAATAACCCCAGCTAATAAGGATTCGGTCAATTTCCGGGCTGATGGGCGGAAGAGAATGCGGAATGCGTGCGCCAACACGGCAAAGATCGTTGATAACAGGCAGGAAGGCGTCAGAATTCCGCGCGTGAGCGGCTGACCAGAGTGCCTGGCCAAGGACAGTTCCGCCGTAGCTGTTGGTTGCTTCGATATCCGATCCGTATTGCAGGATGATTTGAATGGTCGACCTGTGGCAGTTCATCGCAGCAAGATGAAGCCCGGTCTGCCCGAATCGATCCTTCGTTTCGACCGGCATTCCACGATCCAGGAAGAGTGGGATCACTGCGTCGTGGCCGTAGGCGCAAGCCCAAAGAAAGCCCTGCGCCGCAGGAGACACGCTGCCATCCAGCGAGGTCGCGGAGAGTGGAGCCGCGCCCGAGAGCAATTCGCGAGTGAGGGGAACACGTCCAAGGCCCGCAGCGGCAGGTAGATCAAGATCCAGCCCCCTGGCAGCAAGAAATTCGGCAGCAGCCAGCTGGTTGCACGCGAGGCAGGAGTGAATCAACGACCCTTTTCGTGCCGGATCGGCTCCATGAGCGAGGAGAGTTTCCATCAGGGCCAGCTGTACGCCGGCTTCCTGAGGATGGAGACTCGTTGCTGCCAGTTCAAGAGTCGTAGATCCACCGTAAAGATCCGCGACGGTATCGATTTCCGCACCGGCATTGAGAAGGACCTCGGCAACCTCGACAGCGTTCCGCGGGCTTTTCTGGCGAAAGTCTTCGACACCATTGGCTCCGAGATAGTGCAACAACGTGGCGCAATGACTTCGTTGCGAACGCGCGCGAATCAGGCCTTCCCACTCCGCCAGCAACGACCGCAGCGTTGCCACGTCGCCGTCAACGACGGCATCGGCTGCCGATTCAAAACGCAAGTCGAGCACATCGACGGGACTCATGCGGTCTCCGATTATGCCGCGATCATCCGCCGGGAGGCAAGCGATTCGAAGGCGTTCGTCAGGAGACTCCGCTCGCCCTTCAGTTGAAAAAACGGACTGTTCCTTATTTCGGGGAGATCGCAGCAAGTGCCTCTCGCTCCGACGCCGCAGTGTGGGCGCGGAGTGCGTCGGTGGTGAGTTCATCAGCCTTGCGAAGTTTCGGAAAGAGCCCCGCCCAGAGGCCGGTGACTATCATGGCTCCAATGCCGCCGATGACGGTAGCGCGCACCGCTCCCAGCCATTGCGCGGTGAGGCCGCTTTCAAATTCGCCCAACTCGTTCGAGGCTCCCAGAAAAAGCGAATTAACAGCGCTGACACGGCCGCGCATCTCGGGCGGCGTGGCCAGTTGCAGGACGGAGCTGCGAATCACGACGCTGATCATGTCGGCCGCGCCGCCGATGGCCAGGGCGGCAAGGCTGAGCGCCAGGTTCCGCGAAAGCCCGAAAACAACGGTGGCCACGCCGAAAAGGCCAACGCCGACGAACAGCAGCGGTCCTGCCTTTTTTCGAATCGGAAATCGTGCCAGAACAAGAGAAATAAGCAACGCCCCAGACGCTGGCGCGGCGCGCAGAATGCCCAGCCCTTTGGGGCCCGTGTGCAGGATTTCCTGGGCGAAGATGGGCATCAAGGCGACCGCTCCACCTAGCAGAACAACGAAGAGATCGAGCGAAAGCGATCCCAACAAAATCGGGGAGTGGCGGACGTACCGAAATCCAGCCAGGATGACGTTGAGCGAAGGAGCCCGCCGCTCGCGCGCCACAGGGCGCAAGGTAACTCCGGCGACCAGCGCCAAATAGACCGCGAGCGAAAGGAGAGTAGCGACATACACAACCCCGCCGCCGGTGAAACTGCCGTTCAGAATGCCATTCAGCGGCAGGGTGAAGAGAAGTCCGCCCAGCGCCGGGCCGGTGATGCTCGCCAACTGGAAAATGGCCGCGCCCCACGTGATGGCATTGACAAAATGCCCTTCCGGCACAAGCTGCGGAATCATGGCTGAGCTGGCAGGTCCCGAAAACGCACGCCCGGTGCCAATCAAAAAAAGGACTGCGTAAATCAGCCAGACGTTCTGGACGTGACGTACTGCGATGGTGAGCAACACGCTGGTGCACAGAATCTGCACGCTGTAGCAGGTGAGGATGACGACACGGCGATCGTACCGATCGGCCACGTGGCCGGCCGGCAACAGGAAAAGCAGAGCTGGCAGGAAGAGAGCCAGGCCGGTGTACCCGAGGTCGAGGGCGCGGTGCGTGATGGAATAAACCTGCCAGGCAACAGCAACGGTCTGCGCTTCAGCGCCGACAATCACTGCCATGCGCGCCATCTGGTAACGCCGAAAGCTGCGGGAGGCGAAAGCTGCGAGACCGCTCGCGGCCGGTTTGCCGGGGGAAGAAGACATACGCTCTTTTGGTTATACTCTGTCAGGGCTTAGACCGCGTCGACGCATCAAACCCACATCTGGACCGCAAGCTAAAGCAACTCCTGCAGCCTCCTGTCTTTTACCGTTCCTCTCTCCAGCAGCTTTTCGCGCGCGCGCTCTCGTTCCCAAGCCTGGGAACGGCGCATTTGCGCGGTGAGTTGAGAGGATGGCCCCTCCAGGGCGGACAAGGATTCGATTGCCGCATCGGCGCGATTCGAGAGGTAAACCGCTTGAGGTCTTCGAGTTGGGGCGTCGGAGTGATGCATTATTGCAGGCAAGCTTTTGGCTTCTGCGGGCAGGTCTGTTCGCGCAGAAGCTGCTTGTCCTGCCATTTCCTTGACGCCGGCAGAAACAGGTGCCGACGCAATGCCAATTGTCGGTGCGACCGGAACAGGGGACGCGGCTGCTTCTGAGATCAGGGATACGGTCGCGGATTTCGCTGAAATTCCGGCCCCGGCTGCAACTCGCGACTTGCGCGGTGGAGACGGAGGTGTCTTTGAGATGGGCCGTGCGCGTGACGCAGCCTTGGCTCTGAACCGGGGCACGTCGATGAGACGTGCTGAAGACTCAAATCCACCTAGGTCGAAGCTTTCCGTCGTCTGCTCCGGCTCGGCTGCCAATCGGGCAAAGTCAATCGGCGACTTCGCGTCTTCGTGACCTCCGAACATGCGGCTGCTGAGATTGCCGGCCAGGAAGTCGTCGACCAGGCGATGCAGACAGGTCTGCCCGCAAAGATGCTTCAGTCCGGTGCGCGTCGACTTGGTTGGATTCAAGCCACGGATGCGAAGTTCTCCCTCATGCTCATAGGCTTCGAACCAGTGGTTGACTTCCTTTCGCTCGATGCCACAAGCGTCGCAGGTTATTGTCTGCCGGATCACCGCAGTTCCTCCCCTGAAATCTACCTCTCCATTCAAACGCGAAGCCTCGTTCCGGAGCGAAAGAAAGTCGAAACGGCCGCAAAACATACTTCCAAAATGGCTATTCGCATCCTGCGATCCCAAAACAGAACAGGCGCCGCGTGAGCGGCGCCTGCAAATGTTCCCTCAGCTTTGTCTCACTGCTTGGGAGAAAAGTAGCCTTTACGCGCACGAACCGAATAACGCCGGTCATTGGCGAAGAGGTAGATCGTGCGAAAAGCGCCGTCAGCCTTGAAGTCCGCAGGGGTATACGTCAGCGCGTACTGGCTGCGCAATTCCTCTTCGATGCTGTTGAAACCAGCCGTAATCTCATCCACGGATGGCGGGAAGAAGGCACGTCCGCCTGTGTCCCCTGCCATTTTCTGCAAAACGTCATCGCCCTTGCCGCGGCTGGGAGTCCAATTGGTGCTGATGGCGTAGATGATGGTCTCGGAGCGCTGGCACATCTTGATGGCGTCGTCCATGTAGGCGCGGCTCTGGTTGTCGTTGCCGTCAGAGACCAGCACCATGGCACGGCGCACTGGTTCCTGGCCGCGCGAAATATCGAGCAGCTTGTCGCGGCATGCGCTATAGACAGCGTCATAGAGCGCCGTGCCGCCGCCGGGACGCAGCTTGTTCACGCCGGTCTCCAGGGCATCCAGATTGTTGGTCCAGTCCTGGGTCACCGCAGGCGTGGAATCGAAGCCCATGACGAAAGCGCGGTCACTGCGCGACTTGAGGATCTGCAGCAGGAATTCCGTCGCCGCCTGCTGTTCAAACTGGAAGCGGGTGCGAATGGAAGTGCTGGCGTCAATGACGATGCCTACGCGCAGCGGCAGGTTTGTCTGCTGAGTGAAGGAAGAGATGCGTGCCGGAGCCTTCTGGTCATCCAGCAGTGCAAAGTCGCTCTGCTTTAAATTGGGGATAAAATTTCCGTGCTTGTCGGTGACGGTGAAGATCAGGTTCACTTCGTTGACCGTGACGGGAAGGGTGAATGGATGGTCGTCGGGGTTAACGGGCTCCTGCGCGCCGGGAGTGGCGGGAGACGGTGTCTGAGCAGGCTGGGCCGTGCCGGAAGGTGCGGGAGCAGGCGGCGTGGTTGGCTGCTGCGCAGGCGCACTGCTGGCAAAAAAGAGAGAGAGGAGGCACGCCAGTGTGGCTGCTGGAAATGTTTTTCTGCTCATGACTGAGTTCATTCTATCAACCCTGTCTGTCTCCGGCTGCCCAAGAAACTAACCGGCAAGAGGGGCATCCGGCTCGGCAACGGGGTTTGCGTCTCTTAGACGCGCCAGAAACGATTCCAGATCATCCGGCAGGTGAATCTTGAGATCGACGACCTTGCCAGAAATCGGCTGGGTGAACTCCAGTTCGGAGGAATGAAGAAAATTTCGACCCAGCTCGAGCACCTCGCGGGGAGCCTTGCGGGTTGTGCTGAGCGGTAGCGCGATGATCTTCGCCGGCGCGCCATAAAGCGTGTCGCCCACCACGGGGTGGTTGATCGAGGCCATGTGTACGCGGATCTGGTGCGTGCGGCCAGTTTCAATGCGCACGCGAACCAGCGTGAAGGGGCCAAACCGGGTGCTCAGCCGCTCTACGACGCGATAGTGAGAAACAGCATTGCGCGCTCCATCCAGACGGCGGGTGGTCATGCGGGTTCGGCGAACGGAATCGCGGCTGATAGGAGCAAGAATCGTGGCAGCGTCTTCCTTCAGTGTTCCCTGGACCAGGGCGATGTAGGTCTTGGTCATGCGCCGGTCGGCAAACATCTCAGCCAGCGCCTCGTGGGCCTTGTCGTTCTTGGCGACGATGATCAGGCCGCTGGTGTCCTTGTCCAGACGATGCACGATGCCGGGACGCAACTCGCCGCCGACTGACGACAGGCTGCCAAATCGATGAAGCAGGGCGTTCACCAGTGTCCCGCCGCTGCGCGCATCGTCGGTCGCGCC
>CAILBQ010000407.1 GCA_903832475.1 uncultured Acidobacteriota bacterium
CAAGAGGCTTGGAGATTCCTGTTTCATCAGCCGCTTCACGATGTACATGGAAAGCTCATCGGGACTGGAAAGAACGCGAGCATGACTCATAAAATCGTCGACAGACAGTTTGAGGATACTTTCCAGTTGCTGCATCTCAAATTCGCCGCCACCAACTTGCGGAGTGTAAAGTGGCGTCTCGTAGTTATCGCGCAGCAGATGCTCGTAATCGGGATGGCTACCCGATGTGGCCGCACTGAGCAGGTGCTTAGGCAGAATGACGCGGGCGCCGAGCCCGGCCCCGTAGGAACGAGAATCGCTTTCGCCGATGCGGTTGAAGCCATTGCTGGGCGCTACTACCCACGCATCGGAGGGCGGCCTTTTCAGGTCTTTGCGAAAGTACTCGAAAACTGTTGGATGTTGGGGTGGAATGGCGGAAAAGTTATTCAGCGTCTCGTAGACACCCGTGGCAAGCGAGGCAGTCGCGACGTAGTGACCGAGAATTCCCTGGTTGGTCACCTGGGTGAAGAAGCTGGACTGCGGGATCAGCTCGCGCAGCATGCTGGGAATATTTTCCTGGCCTTCCGGAGCGAAAGTTTCCTGGTCGCGTGCCCCGCCGCCGAAGGTGACGACGATGACTTTCCGTTTCTTGGCAGCGGTCTGTCCGCGCAGCAATGGGCTTGCTCCGAGCAACGTGCTTCCCAGTGCTAGGCCGGTTGCGTCACGAAGAAAGTCGCGTCTGTTGAGGCTCACATGTCGGGCGATCTCGCGCCCTGAAAGCGAGGCTTTTGCAGGAGTCAACCGCTCGAGTGATCCGAAGTGTACCTTATCTTTCAATGGGTATTTCCAATGTTACTTATCGTGTCTGCTGAGATTCGTCCCGAGCAACAGTCTTTACAAACGGTTATTGTTTCGCCGCCGAACCATTCTTCTCAGCGATCACAAACTGCTGAACTTCCGCTCGTTCCTTGTCAATTTGGGCCATGTGCTGAGCACGCTGTTTTTGGTAAATGTCAAACTCTGCCTGCGCGTCGTCTTTCTTGCCGACATGCACGTAATCCTGGCCGAGGCGGTAGTGCGCATCGGGCAGCATAGGATTCAATTCAAGAGCGCGAACATATTCTGGAATGGATTTTTCCCAGGAGTGCTGGTCTGCATAGAGATTGCCTAGCTGCACGTGTGCTTCCGGAAGTTTGTCGTTCAGCGAAATGGATTGCTTTAACAACGACTCTACTGTCTTCAAATCAACCGTTGCATCTTCCGTGCGTTTTCCCTTCCAAAGGCTCATGGCGTAATAGTACTGCGCAAGAGCGTTCTCTGGCTGTAATTGGGCATAGCGCTTGAATCGGTCGATAACGCCCGTAGCCAACGCGGGGGAGCTGTCGTATGCCTTGGAAAGAAAAAGGTAGCACCGTGCATCGGTAGGATCGAGATCGGCGGCCGAGAGCAGCGCCTCGACGGCCTCGTCGTACTTCCCCAGGGAGTAGAGAGACATACCCAGGCCAATCAGCAGCCGGGGAGATTTCGGGTATCGCTGGGATGCATGTTTAAAGACGTCGATGGCAGGCTCATAAGTGCGATGAAGCAGCAGTTCACTACCCCAGTCGAAGAGGTTGTCGTCGCTTGGATCCATATGCGCAGCGATTTGAAATTGATTGACGGCAGCTACGAAGTGTCCGTCCTTCTCTTCTACCTGTCCAAGCAGATTGTGCAGTTCGCCAGTGTCTTTCTGTTGCAGCAAAGTTTGAATTAGTTGCCGTGCCTCAGCGAGCTGCCCCGTAAGAGAGTCGGCAAGAGCGAGGTCGTATCCGTTGTCATAGGAATTCGGACGGATCTGCTGTGCCGTTTTGAGAAGGGGAAGCGCCTCGGTGAGTTTGCCTGCCTGAAGATAAAACTCGGCAAGATTGTGGTTGGCATCGTAATCGCCGGGCTCTAATTCGAGAGCTTTCTTGAATTGCTCCCCGGCCAGAGTCATCTTGCCCGCATGCGCCAGGCTGGCGGCGAGATTGGTACGAGCCGCGGCCGCATTTGGCTTGAGGCGCACAGCCGTGGTTAGGTGAAGAATCGCCTGCGTATCATTGGACTGCGAGGCGTAGGAGAGCCCCAGCAGTTCA